>JAHBZF010000033.1 GCA_019635575.1 Pseudolabrys sp.
CAGAAGACCATGGGCATCATCGCCGTGCTGCTCTATTCGCAGGGCTATCTCAACGGCGAATTCCATGTGCCGTTCTGGGTGGTGATCTCCTGCCAGGCGGCGATGGCATTCGGCACGCTGTTTGGCGGCTGGCGCATCGTCAAGACCATGGGTTCGCGCATCACCCGGCTGACGCCCATGCAGGGCTTCTGCGCCGAGACCGGCGGCGCCATCACGCTGTTTGCTGCGACCTGGCTCGGCATTCCGGTGTCGACCACGCACACCATCACCGGCGCCATCATCGGCGTCGGCTCGGCGCGCCGCGCTTCCGCGGTGCGCTGGAACGTCGCCAGCAACATCGTCGTCGCCTGGTTCGTGACGATCCCGGCGTCCGGCATTCTTGCCGCGCTGTTCTACTGGCTGTCGTCGTTGTTCGGCTGAACGCTTACGCCGCCACGTCGCGCAGGAAATCTTCCAACTCGCGGCGCAGATCGGCGGCGGCCTGACGTACCACGTCGGACGCGTCGAGCACCGTGCGGGCCGAGCGTTGCGTTTCCGCCGTCGCGTTCGCTACCTCACCAAGCAGGGCCGCTGCGGTCTTGCTGCCGTCGGCGGCGCCCAGCACGTTCTGTGCGATTTCGCGGGTGGCTGCGCTTTGCTGCACCACTGCGTTCGCCACGGTCGAGGTGCAGATTTCGATTTCCTGCATCCGCGCGGTGATGCGGCCGATGCCCTCGACCGCATGAGTGGTCGAGGATTGCACCGCCGCGATCTGCGTGGCGATGCTTTCGGTCGCTCTGGCAGTCTGCACCGCGAGCGATTTCACCTCGGACGCAACCACGGCGAAGCCGCGGCCCGCTTCGCCGGCACGCGCCGCCTCGATGGTGGCGTTGAGCGCCAGCAGATTGGTCTGTCCGGCAATGGAGCGGATCAGCTTGATCACGTCGCCGATCTCGCTCGTGGTACGCGCCAGCACGTCGATCTGCTGATGTGTGCCGTGCGCTTCGCCCACGGCGGTGCGCACGACGTTGCCGGCATGCGCGAGCTGCTGATCGATTTCGCCGATCGATGAATTCAGTTCGTCGGTGGCCGCCGCCGCGGTTTCGACATTGGCCGAGGCTTCGTGCGAATTCTGTGCCGCGGTGTCGGCGCGCTGCGAGGTCTGCCCCGACATGTCGAGCAGCCGCTCGGCGGTGCCGCGCATCGCGCCGGTACTATCGGTCATCGCACCGAGCAAAGCTTCGATCCGCGAGCGGAATTGCGTCATCACGCCGTCGATCCGGTCGCGCCGTGCCTTGGTCTCGATCGCCGCCACCCGTTCGTGCTCGATGCGGTTGCGTTCGGTGATGTCAACATGTGTGGATACCCAGCCGCCGTCCGGCAGCGGCCGGTTGCGCATCGCGATCACCCGGCCATCCGCCAGCCGTGCTTCGCTATGGAGCAGTTTGCCGGCGCCGATCGCGGCGGCGAGGTCGCGCCGATAGGCGTCGGCGTCGCCGGTGAATGAACCGGTGGCGCTGCGCAAGGCGAGGATGTCTTTCAGCGAAATGCCGGGTTTCACCTGCTCCGGCGACAGACCGTACATCCGCAGATACTGGTCGTTATTGAACAGCAGCCGCTGCGCCGCGTCGAACATGCAGAGGCCCTGCGACAGGTGGTTGATCGCGGTGCGGATGCGCAGCGTTTCGGCCGATATCGCGCGCCGGATCAGCGCGCCGACGATGCTTGATGTCATGAGGCCGACGACCAGCGCGCCGAGCGCTGTTTCCCGCATATTGCCGTCGCCCCACTGACCGAGGGCGGCATAAGCGAGACCGGCGGCGATCAGCCCGGAGAGGGGAATCACTGGCCAGGGCATCCGGGCGAGGCGGCGGGATAAGGACAGGGGCATGGCGATACTCACGATCCTGCAAGTGGTAGCGGCCTCTGGTTTTTTTGCGGTTAAGCGGCGGTGAAGGGTCTGCGTTAACGAAGCGTCAACCGGCGCGGCGCGAGGAGGTGTCCACCATTCGGCCATGGTCCGCCGTTAGGTCCGGCCGGCTTTCGCAGGAGATGAGCGGTCATGGCGGCAAAATCGGTGCGGTTCGCGGCTTTGGCCGGGACTTTGATGCTCGCGGCCTGTGCGGGCCAAGAAACCCCGCTGCCGAGCCAGCCGAGTTTCTATCAGAGCATGGCCCGCCCCGGCGCCGTGCTCGACACCACCGCCGCCGCCTCCATGGTTTCCGGCTATCGCCAGAACAACGGGCTCGACCCGGTGACCATCGATCCGGAACTGACCCGGCTCGCGCAGGAGCAGGCGCAGGCCATGGCGAAGCGTGACAAGCTCGACCACAACCTGATCAAGCCGTTCCCGGCGCGGCTCAAGGCGTCGGGCTATCGCGCCGCGGGCGCCGCCGAGAACATCGGCGCCGGCTATCATACGCTGGCGGAAGCGTTCTCAGGCTGGCGCGATTCGCCGCCGCATCGTGCGAACATGCAGTTGCGGGGCGCCAAGCGCATGGGCATCGCCGCGGTCTATGCGCCGACCTCGAAATACAAGGTCTACTGGTCGATGATCCTCGCGGTCCCGGACAAGGACTGAGGCGAAAGACGGGGTGACACACCCGGCGCGCGGCGGTTAGGGTTCGCGCGGCCGGAGACCCGCCGATGCTGCCGCCGATCCGAGATTACGACGCGCTCTATCGTGCTTTCCGCTGGGATATCCCGGCGCGCTACAATATCGGCGTCGATGTCTGCGACCGTTGGGCCGACCGCGAGCCGGACCGGCTGGCGCTGATCCATGTGAAGCCGGATGGCCGGCAGGACAATGTCACTTACGGCGTGTTGCGCGACACCTCCAACCGTCTCGCCAATGTGCTGCGCGCGCATGGTGTCGGGCGCGGCGATCGCGTCGCGGTGCTGCTGCCGCAGATGCCGGAAGTCGCGGCCGCGCATATTGCGATCTACAAGCTTGCCGGCATCGCGCTGCCGCTCGCGATCCTGTTCGGCACCGAGGCGTTGAGCTACCGGCTGCAGAACGCCGGCGCCAAAGCGGTCATCACCAATGCCGCCGGCTTCGCCAAGATTGCGCAGGTGCGCGATGCGCTGCCTGATCTGTCGGTGGTACTCACGGTCGACGGCGCGCAGGACGGGTCGCTCGATTTCGCGACGGCGCTTTCAAAAGCCTCCGCGTCGTTCACGCCGGAAGACACCGCGGCCGACGATCCGGCGCTGATGATCTATACCTCCGGCACCACCGGCCAGCCGAAGGGCGCGCTGCACGCGCATCGCGTGCTGCTCGGCCATCTGCCGGGGATCGAGCTGCCGCACGATTTCTTTCCGCAGGCCGGCGACCGGTTCTGGACGCCGGCGGACTGGGCCTGGGCCGGCGGTCTGCTCGACTGCCTGCTGCCGAGCCTGCACTACGGCGTGCCGGTGGTGGCGCGCAAGTTCGACAAGTTCGATCCCGACGAAGCCTTCGCGCTGATGGCCAATGCCGGCGTGCGCAATGCGTTCATTCCGCCGACGGCGCTGCGCATGCTGCGCTCGGCGCCGTCGCCGCGCGGCCGCTACGACATCCGCCTGCGCACGGTCGGCTCCGGCGGTGAGGCGCTCGGCATCGAGGCGCACGAATGGGGCAAGAGCGCGTTCGGTGTCGACATCAACGAGTTCTACGGCCAGACCGAATGTAATCTTGTCGTCTCGGCCTGCGCGCAGATCGGGCTTTATCGCGCCGGCGCCATGGGCAAGGCAGTGCCGGGCCACAACGTCGCGGTGATCGATGCCGAAGGCCAGCCGGTGAAGCCGGGCGTGACCGGACAGATCGCTGTGCAGCGGCCGGATCCGGTGATGTTCCTGTCGTATTGGGGGAAGCCCGAGGCGACGCGCGACAAGTTCATCGGCGACTGGATGACCACCGGCGATCAGGGAATGATCGACGACGACGGCTATATCCATTTCATCGGCCGCGACGACGACGTCATCACCTCGGCCGGTTATCGCATCGGTCCCGGCGAGATCGAGGATTGTCTCATCCGCCATCCGGCAGTGGCGCTCGCGGCAGTGGTGGGCAAGCCCGATCCGCTCCGCACCGAGATCGTCAAGGCATTTGTGGTGCTCAAGGGTGGAGAGACGGCGTCCGACGAACTCGCGAAAAGCATTCAGGAGTTCGTGCGCAAGCATCTCTCCGCGCACGAATATCCGCGCGAGGTGGCGTTCATCGATCAATTGCCGATGACCACGACCGGCAAGGTGATCCGCCGTCTGTTGCGCGAGAAGGCTTAGTTCCGTCCGAACAATCCGCGGCCGATGAACATGGTGATGCCGAGCTTGCGCTTCACCGCGACCACCAACAGCACCGATTCAACCACCACCGCGCTCGCGGTGGCGATCGCCGCGCCGATCGGGCCGAGATGCGGCACCAGCAGCAACAGCATGCCGATATTGACGACGACGGCGCCGGCATAGGCCATGGCGCAGATGCGCTGCTGCCCGACCATGTTGAGCAGACGCTCCGCCGGACCGACCGAGGAACGCGCCATCAGGCCGACGGCAAGGACGAGGATCATCGGATAGCCATGCTCGAATCCGGGTCCGAACAGCATCAGGATATATTTGCCGAACAGGACGAGCGCGCCGACCATCACCAGCGACGGCCAGAACATCATCTTGGTCGAGGTGTGCACGAAGTCGGAGAGCTTCGTCTGGTCGCCCTGCGCGTGATATTCGGCGAAGCGGTGCGCACAGGCGCTTGACACCGCGAAGTAGATGAAGGCGACCAGCGCGAGCGTCTTGCTCGCCGCATAATACTGCGCGATCTCCTCCGGCCCAACGAACAGCTTGAGCAGCAGCACGTCGACATAAGTGAGCAGGAAGAAGAAGCCGTCGATCAGCAGCACCGGCGCGGCGGTGCGCATCCAGAGCGGAATCGCGTAGCGGCGCGGGCCGGGTTCCACTTCCTGTTTCAGACGGCGGCGCAGCAGCAGCGTCTGCCCGAGCGTCGTCACCCAGATCGCGACCAGAAACGCGAACATCGCCGCCGCCGCGTCGATGGTAAAACCGGACAGGTGCATCGCCACGAGGATCGCGAGGATCAGGATCGGCCGGACGATATAACCGGGGATCAGCGCGATGCTGGTCCAGGTATAGGCGTTGGAGATCGACTCCTGCGCGCTCGACACCGGGAAGATCGGCAGCGAGGCGAGCGCCAGCAGGAACGGAATGACGTAAGGCGCGGCAATCCGGTCGCCGAGGCCGAACACCACCGCGGTGCCGACGACAGCGGCCACGGTGCCGAGCGCGAAGCAGACCCAGCGCGCACCGGCGAGGAAACCGCGCAGCGAATCCCGGTCGCCGCGCGCGGTATATTCCGGGATGAAGCGTTGCGGCAGATAGGCGAGGCCGAGCGGCGCCAGCGCGCCGAGCATCAGCAGCCAGGTCCAGACATAGACATAGATGCCGAATTCGTAGGTCCCCATCCAGCGCGCGAACAGGATCTGCGACAGATAGATCAGCCCGGCGCTGGCGACGCGGACGATGAACGCGGTACCCGCGACCTTCTGCGCCAGGGCGAGATGGCTCTGGCTGTCGCGGAATCCGCGCAGCCGCGCGACCAGCGCGCCGAGCGGCGACGGCCGGGCGGGAGAGGCGTTGTCGATGTCGCTCAGGGCCAAAACCGATGCTCCGTGGGAGAGGGTGCTCCGCCGGACTTCTGCTCTAGCAAGGAAGCGTTAACAGTCTCTGGCCGCGATCCCGGACTCTCGCTAAGCGGGCAAATCCGCGAGGATTTTTGCCACCGCCTCGCGGTCGGCCGGGCTGAGCGGCACCTGCGGCGGTACCGGGTCGCCGACCGGATAGCCCTGGATCTCCAGCCCCGCCTTCATGCAGGCGGCGAGCTGGAACCGGGCAAAGGCCTCGTTCACCTGCCAGAGCTTCCGCTGCAGCGCCATCGCCTCGTCCCAGCGTTTGGCACGGCAGAGGTCATAGAGCCGCACACTCTGGCGCGGCACGATATTGGCCGGGCCGGCCATCCAGCCGACGCCGCCGATCATCATCACCGCCGCCGGGATATGCGCCGACGCCGCGAACACCTTGAGCTGCGGACAACGGTTGATGATCGACAACAGCCGCCCGGTATTGGTCGAGGCATCCTTGATGTAGCGGATGCGCGGATGCTCGGCGAGCCGGGCGATGGTGTCGAGCGTCAGGTCGCTGCGTTGGAATTGCGGGTTGGTGTAGATCACCACGGGAATGTCGACCGCGTCGGCGATGGCGCGGAAATAGTGTTCGACCTGCGCATCCTTCAGCGGAAAATAGGCTTCGAGGATGGCGAGGATGCCGTCGGCGCCGAGTGCCTGATAGCGCTGCGCCTGCTCGACCGCATCGCGGGTGACGGTGGAGGCGACGCCGGCGATTACCGGCACGCGTTTGGCCGTCGCCTCGATGGTGACGCGTACGACGGTCTCGCGTTGCGCGGAATTGAGATAGGCGAACTCGCCGGTGGAGCCGAGCGGCGTGATGCCGTGAATGCCGGCGCCGACCAGATCGTTCACCAGCCGGCCGAGGACTTCGTCCTTCACCCGGCCGTCGGCATGAACGGGCGATACCAGATAGGGGAATACGCCGTGCAAGTCTGCCATGAGATTCGTTCCACTCTATCGTCGGCCGTAACGCGTGCGGCATGCGCTGCGCGATGCTACAAGGACGTCCGGCAAACAGCCAGCTTTGCAATACGATTGCGACGATAGGCCCTCATGAACGACTCAAGTGTGCAGAACATTCCCGTCGCGATCGTCGGCGGTGGTCCGGTCGGGTTGATGCTGGCGCTGTTTCTCGACCGGCATGGCGTGCGCTCGGCGGTGTTCAATACCGAACCCTCGGTGCGCATTCACCCCAAGGGCTCGACACACAATTCGCGCACCATGGAGCATTACCGGCGGCTCGGTTTCGCGCCGCGCGTGCGCGCGCTGGGCCTGCCACCGGATCATCCGACCGATAGCGTCTATATGACCGGCTTTCAGGGTCACGAACTGGCGCGGCTGCGCATGCCGTCCGAGCGCGAGAAGATGGCGCAGGTGGCGGCGGCGCCGGTGGACGATCAGGTACCGGAGCCGATCCACCGCGCCAACCAGATGTATGTGGAGCAGGTGCTGTTTGCGCAAGCCGCGGCGCGGCCGAACATCACCCTGCGTTACGGCTGGCAGGTGACGGCGGTGACGCAGGATGCGGATGGCGTGTCGCTGACGGCGGAGGGCGAGGACGGGAAACGCGAAGAGTGGCGTGCCGCTTATGTCGCGGGTTGTGACGGCGGCCGCAGCTTCGTGCGCCGCTCGCTCGGCATCGCCTATGAGGGCCATGCGTCGCTCGACCAGCCGTTCTTCGGCCAGAACATGGTCTCGACCTATATCCGCACGCCGGCGCTCTATGGCAGCATCGTCAAGCCGCAGCAGCGCGCGTGGCAATACTGGTTCGTCAATCCGCGCTTCCGCACCGCGATGGTGGCGCTCGACGGCGCCGACGAATTCATCATCTGGACGCGGCGCGCAGGGCCGGATGCGCCGATCGACGATCGTGCCATCGCCCGCCTGCTGTGTGACGCGGCGGGCGCCGACATTCCGGTGGAGATCGTCGCGCATGGCGTGTGGACCGGTGGCGTGGCGTTGCACGCAGAAGGGTTCGGCGAAGGACGCATCTGGCTCGCCGGCGACGCGATTCATCTGTTCACGCCGACCGGCGGCTTCGGCATGAACACCGGCATCGACGATGTTGCCAATCTGGCATGGAAGCTCGCGGCACGGGTGCAGGGCTGGGGCGGGCCGGCGCTGCTCGCCTCCTATGCGCAGGAACGCAAGCCGATCGCGGCGCGCAACACCGCGGCTTCGCGCGCTCTGGCAAAGAGTGTCGGTGATGTACCGGTGCCGCCGGATCTGGAAGACGACAGCGCAGCCGGCGCCGCCGCGCGGCGCGAGGTCGGTGCGTTCCTCTCGACCTTCGGCGAGGAATTCGCCTCGATCGGCGTGCAGCTCGGCGCGCGCTACGACGGCTCGCCGATCGTTGCTGAGGACGGCGCGCCGCCGGCCGACGATTTCGTGCGCTACATGCCAAGTGGCGTGCCCGGCGGCCGCGCGCCGCATTTATGGCTCGGCGCGGGACGCGGGGCAGGAGATTCTCTGTTCGACCGCCTCGGCGTCGGCTTTACGCTGCTGCGGTTCGGCGTCGAGAGCGGCGAGGCGTTGGTGAGTGCCGCCGCAGCGCGGGGCATTCCGTTGACGGTGGTCGATGCCATGCAGCCTGAAGCCCGCGCGCTTTATGGCCGCGACCTCGCGCTGATCCGGCCGGACCAGCACATCGCCTGGCGCGGCGATGCTGTGCCCGCCGATGCCGATGCGCTGTGGGCGAAACTCACCGGATTCTAACGCTCACCCCGAAAATCCGCCGCCATCGAGGAACGCCTGCTCGTCCGGTGTCGTCTCGCGGCCGAGCACCTTGTTGCGGTGAGGGAAGCGGCCGAACTTGCGGATGATGTCGGCGTGCAGTTGCGCCCATTTTTCTCCGTCGCTGTCACCGGCGGTGCGATAAAGCGTGACGCCGCGATTCTGCTCGGTAAGGTCTTCCGCGTGCATGAACGGCAGATAGAAGAACGACCGCATCTGCGGCTCTACCAGCACGTCGAAGCCGCGGCCGATCGCGCGCTTGGCAAGCGCCAGCGCCTGCGGATCAGTGGCGAAAGCACGGGCGCTGTCGCGGAACATGTTGCGCGGAAACTGGTCGAGCAGCAGCATCAGCGAGAGCGCGCCGCTCGCGCTTTTCTCCCAGCCGGCGAGCCTGCCGGCGGCAGCGGATTCATGCGTCGTCAGGAATCGCTGGCGGATTTCTTCGTCGAACGCCGGGTCTTTCTTGAACCAGCGCGGCGGCCCGGCCTCCTTCCAGAACGCGATGATCGCTTCCGGCGTTACCTCAACCACAATATCAGACATGGGTCTTCTCCGGTTGCGCTTCGTCGCGCAATTCGCGGCGCAGGATCTTGCCGACATTGGTCTTCGGCAGGCTGTCGCGGAATTCGATGTAATGCGGCCGCTTGTAGCCGGTGAGCTTGTCCTTGAGGAACGCGCGCAGCGCGTCCTCGGTCAGCGACTTGTCCTTGCGCACCACGAACAGTTTCACCGCTTCGCCGGAATTGGGGTCGGGTACGCCGACAGCGGCGCATTCCAGCACGCCGGGGTTCGACGCGCAGACATCCTCGATCTCGTTCGGAAACACCTTGAAGCCCGACACCGAGATCATGTCCTTGAGCCGGTCGACGATGCGCACACGGCCCTGCTCGTCCATGATACCGATATCGCCGGTACGGAAGAAGCCGTCGGTGGTCATCACCTTTTCGGTTTCGTCCGGCCGGTTCCAGTAGCCCGGCATCACCTGCGGTCCGCGCGCGCAAATCTCGCCGCGCTCGCCGAGCGGCACTTCCTTGCCGTGCTCGTCGCGCAGCGAAATGTCGGTCGAAGGCATTGGCAGGCCGACGGTGCCGGTCCACGCAGCGATGTCGCCGCGGTTGCAGCACAAAACGGGCGAGGTCTCCGACAGGCCATAGCCCTCGATGATCGGCTTGCCGGTGCGCTTCACCCATTGTTCGGCGACCGCCTGCTGCACCGCCATGCCGCCGCCGACCGCGCATTTCAGTCCGCTCCAGTCGAGCTTGCCGAAATCCGGATGATGCAGCAGCGCGTTGTACAGCGTGTTCACCGCGGGGAACGAATTGATCTTGTACGGCGCAATCTCCTTGATCAACCCGCCGATGTCGCGCGGATTGGGGATCAGCAGCGACAGCCCGCCGATCCGCATGGTCAGCAGCATGCACGCCGTCAGCGCGAAGATGTGATAGAGCGGCAATGCCACCACGAACACCATCTGCTGCACTTTCGGCGGCGCGTCGAGCAGCGGTTCGAGCCAGGCATCCACCTGCATCAGATTGGCGACGAGATTGCGATGCAGCAGCATCGCGCCCTTGGCGACGCCGGTGGTGCCGCCGGTATATTGCAGGAAGGCGAGATCGTCCGGCCCGATCGCCGGTTGCGTGAGCGTCAGCTTTCCGCCCTCGGTCAGTGCCGCCGAAAACGGCACGGCGCCGGGGAGCGAATAGGCCGGCACCATCCGTTTGATGTGGCGGACGACGAGATTGACGATTGCGCCCTTCAACGTACCCAGCATGTCGCCCATGCTGGCGACGACGATGTGTTTGATGTTCGAGCCCGGCAGCGCCTCCTGCACCACGGACGCGAAGTTCTCCAGCACGATGATGGTGTCGGCCTGCGAATCCTTGAGCTGGAACGCCAGCTCGCGCGGTTTGTAGAGCGGATTGACGTTCACCACCGTCATGCCTGCACGCAGAATCGCCAGCGTCGCCACCGGATATTGCAGGATGTTCGGCATCATCACCGCGACGCGGTCGCCTTTTTTCAGACCGCGCGCCTGCAGGAACGCGCCGAAGGCGCGCGAGGCACGCTCCAGCTCCGCATAGGTGATCGCCTTGCCCATGCAGGCGAAGGCCTGCCGGTCGCGATAGCGCGAGAAACACTCGTCAAAGATTTCGACCAGCGATCCGTAGCGTGCCGGATCGATCTCCGCCGGAACGCCGGGCGGATAGTGTTTCAGCCAGATGCGGTCCATGGAACGATCCTTGCGGGCGAGGCGCCGGCCAAGCATCGGCAAATCGGCACGATGTGACAAGAGCGGCAATGTCGCGTGCCTGCGCTCAAACCCGCATGACTGAGATGCGGGGTGCAATGCAGCAGCAGGCGATCAGCGGTCGGCGCCGCCGAACGGCACCAGCGGATTGTCGGTCAGCGCCGCGCGGTCCGGGCGGTCGATGGCGGCGGTGCCGAGGAACGCCTCGAACAGGTCGCGGATGGTCTGCGGCTTGATATCCCGGACGATGAAGACCAGCCGGCTGCGATGGTCGTCGTCCGGCCAGCGCGGCAGGGTCGCGGTCGGGTGAAACACGTGCTGCACCCCGTGGATCACCACTGGCGTGTCCGGCATCTCCGCTACGTTGACGATGCCCTTCATGCGCAGCAGGTTCGGCCCGTGAGTGGCGCGTAAAAGTTCGAGAAACATCTCCAGCGTGCCGCCGGGGATCGGTTTGTCGCTGGTCAGCGAGAAGGCGCGGATGCGGTCGTCGTGTCGGTTCGGGTCGTGATGATGACCGTGATCATGTTCGTGCACATGACCATGCGCGTGGCCCTGCTCGTGTCCCGCCTCGGCATAGGCTTCCGCCGCCAGCCACGTCTTCACATCGGGGATCTTGCGGGCTGGATCGTAGAGCCCGGCCGACAACAAGGCCGCTGGCGTCGCCTCGCCCTTCGCCGCGTCGAGGATCGGCGCCGCCGGATTGAGTGCGCGCAGCCGTGTCAGCAAAGCGTCGCGCTCGGCGATGCGTTCCTGCGTGTCGACCAAGTCGGTCTTGGTCAGTACCAGCCGGTCGGCGACGGCCACCTGCTTCACCGCTTCCGGATGCGCGTCGAGGGTCGCCGCGCCGTTGATGGCGTCAACTGTCGCCACCACGCCGTCGAGCCGGTAGCGCATGACCAGATAGGGGTGCGCCATGGCGGTGTGCAGCACCGGCGCCGGATCGGCGAGCCCGGTGGTTTCGAGCAGCACGCGGTTGAAGGTGCAGCGACGGTTGTCGAGATCGCGCAGCAGCGTCTCCAGCGCGTCGATCAGGTCGCCGCGCATGGTGCAGCACAGGCAGCCGGACTGCAGCAGCATCATGTTGTCGCTGACATACTCGACCAGCAGATGGTCGAGGCCGACCTCGCCGAACTCGTTGATAATCACGGCTGTGCCCGCGAGCGCCGGGTCTTTCAGCAGCTTGTTGAGCAGCGTGGTCTTGCCGGAGCCGAGGAAGCCGGTGAGCAAAGTGAGCGGGATCGGCGCTGGCGGCTGGCGCGGCCGCTCCGGGCCGTCGGTCATTGCGCGGTCGCCGTTTTCTTCTTCTTGGCCGCCGGTTTCGCGGCGGGCTTGCTCGCGGGCTTGGCGTCAGATTTAGCGGCAGGCTTCGCCGCTTCCTTCGCCTTTGGCTTCGCATCCGCCTTCGCGTCGGTTTTGGCCTCGACCTTGGCGTGCTTGGCCGCCTTGCCGCGCTTCTTCGCTACCGCCACCGGAATGGCATTGTTGGTCGGATTGCGCGCCGAGCCGGTATAGACGTCGATGATCGGCCCGCTCACCGTCATCGGTGCGAGCACGTATTTCGCTGGCGGCTGGCGGATCGCGGAGAGAGAGAATACCTGGCTCGCGTCGGCGCCATCGCCGGTCGCCTGACCGCCGGCATTGGCCTCCTCGCCCTCGTCATTGTCTTCGGACGCCGGCTTGCGGCGATGCTTGCCGCACATCTCCTCGCGCAGATCGGGCGGCGAGGCGTTGATCGGCTGCAGCGCATCGACGGTGCCGAGCGAGGGCGTCAGCCACGACAGATTGCCGGAGCCGAAGCCGCGTTCGAGCAGTTGCGCCGCCTTCTGCGCGCGCACCGCGCCGCCATAGGCGCCGAGCACCACGGCGATCAGGCGCTTGCCGTTGCGCGTCGCGGAGGCAACGAGATTGTAGCCGGAGGCGCAAATGAAGCCGGTCTTCATGCCGTCGGCGCCGGGATAGCGGTCGATCAGCGAGTTGTAGTTGCGCATCACGCGCTTGCCGTAGCGGATACCGGAAATGTGCCAGAGCGAATCCTCCGCGGGGAATTCGCGGATCAGTGCCCGCGCCAGGATCGCGAGGTCGCGCGCCGAGGTGACGTGGTTCTCCGCCGGAAGACCGTTGGGGTTGACGAAGTGCGACTGCGTCATGCCGAGCCGCGCCGCGTTCTCGTTCATCTTGTCGGCGAAGCCCTCCACCGAGCCGCCGATCCCTTCGGCGATGGCGACGGCGACATCATTGGCCGATTTCACCATCAGCATCTTCAGCGCGTTGTCGAGCGTCAACGTGGTGCCGACCGGAAAGCCCATCTTGGTGGGTTGCTGCGCCACCGCGGCCGGCGACATGGTCAGCAGCGTGTCCATGGTCGCCTGCCGGTCCTTCACCGCGCGCAACGCCGTATAGGCGGTCATCAGCTTGGTGACGGAGGCGGGATACCAGGGATAGGTCGCGTTCTCGGCGTGCAGCACCTTGCCGGTGTCGGCCTCGACCAGCAGCAGCGCCTCGGCGCTGGCGCTTCGGCTTGCGATGCCAAGCCCCGCGCCACACATGATCAGGGCGACAGCGGAGCGGAAAAGGCGGGTGGACAAACGGCGGGCTTGAGTCACTGCAATGATCCGGATTGGCTGCCCATCGTTGCGCGCCGGTTTCCACGGCTGCGACAACGCGCTATTTAAACGAAACCGGAGGGCCGACGCAAAGCCGCGGCGCCCCCCTCCACATTAATAGTAACCGCTGAATCGCCGACGAAAGCGACGAAAATTCGGCGGGTTAGCCCGGAATGACGAGTTCCATCCGGGGCGGCCCGACGGTCTTAAGATTTGAACGGGGAGATGAGGTCATCATGAGCGCATGTATCGTCGGCTGGGCCCATACCCCGTTCGGTAAACTCACCGGGGAGAGCGTGGAGAGCCTGGTCGTCAAGGCGGCGACCGAGGCGCTGGCCAATGCTGGTCTCGCCCCTGGCGATGTGGACGAGATCTTGCTCGGCCATTTCGGTGGCGGCTTCTCGGCGCAGGAATTCACCGCCTCGCTGGTGCTGCAGGCGTCGCCTGATTTGCGCTTCAAGCGGGCGCTGCGGGTCGAGAATGCCTGCGCGACCGGTTCGGCGGCGGTGCATCAGGGCCTCAAGGCGATCGCGGCCAAGGCGGCGCGGGTGGTGCTGGTGGTCGGCGTCGAGCAGATGACGACGACGCCGGGGCCGGAGATCGGCCGCAACCTGCTGAAAGCCTCCTATGTGCGCGAGGAAGCGGACATCGAGGGTGGCTTCGCCGGCATCTTCGGCAAGATCGCCGGGCTCTATTTCCAGAAATATGGCGACCAGTCCGACGCGCTGGCGATGATCGCCGCCAAGAACCACAAGAACGGCGTCGGCAATCCTTATGCGCAGATGCGCAAGGACCTGGGCTTCGAATTCTGCCGCACCGAGAGCGACAAGAACCCGTTCGTCGCCGGTCCCTTGAAGCGCACCGACTGCTCGCTGGTGTCGGATGGCGCGGCGGCGATCGTGCTCGCCGATCTCGAGACGGCGCTGCAACTCGACAAGGCGATTGCGTTCCGCGCCGCCGAGCATGTGCAGGATTTTCTGCCGATGTCGAAGCGCGACATCCTCAAATTCGAGGGTTGCAGCAAGGCGTGGCAAGGCGCGTTGGCGAAGTCGGGATTGAAGCTCGACGATCTGTCGTTCGTCGAGACCCATGACTGCTTCACCATTGCCGAGTTGATTGAATACGAGGCGATGGGCCTGACGCCGGAAGGGCAGGGCGCGCGCGCGATCGCCGAGGGCTGGACGCAGAAGGACGGCCGTTTGCCGGTCAATCCGTCCGGCGGGTTGAAGGCAAAGGGCCATCCGATCGGCGCCACCGGCGTGTCGATGCACGCGCTGACCGCGATGCAGCTCGCCGGCGTCGCGCCGGAAGGCATCCAGATGCCGAAGGCGACCATCGGCGGCGTGTTCAACATGGGCGGCGCGGCGGTCGCCAACTACGTCAGCATCCTGGAGCGGATTCGGTAGCGCCGCGAGCACAACTCTCGCGCCGCCTCACCCTGAGGAGCCGCGCAGAGCGCGGCATCTCGAAGGAGAGGCGGCCAGAGCTTACACCACGCCGAGCGCGCGCATCGCTTCCGCGACGCGGATGAAGCCGGCGATGTTGGCGCCGAGCACGTAGTTGCCCGGTTCGCCGTATTCCTCCGCCGTCTGCGCGCAGCGGTCGTGGATGCCGTGCATGATCGTCGCGAGCCGTTCCTCGGTCTCCTCGAAGGTCCAGGAATCGCGCGAGGCGTTCTGCTGCATTTCCAGCGCGCTGGTGGCGACGCCACCGGCATTGGTCGCCTTGCCGGGGCCGAACAGCACCTTGGCGTCGGCGAATACCCGCACCGCTTCCGGCAGGCACGGCATGTTGGCGCCTTCGCCGACGGCGCGCACGCCGTTCTTCACGAGCTTGCGCGCGTCCTCACCGTTGAGTTCGTTCTGCGTCGCTGACGGCATGGCAATGTCGGTCGGCACATCCCAGACGCTGCCGCCTTCCACATAGGTCGCGTTCTTGCCGCGCGCCTTGGCGTAGTCGGAAACGCGGCCGCGCTTGCGTTCCTTGATTTCGCGCAGCAGCGCGAGGTCGATGCCGCTCTCATCCACCACATAGCCATTGGAATCCGAGCAGGCGATCACCTTGCCGCCGAGTTCCTGCGCCTTCTCGATCGTATAGATCGCGACATTGCCGGCGCCGGAAACGACCACCTTGCGCCCGGCGAAATCCTCGCCGCGCCGCTGCAGCATGCGCTGCACGAAGTAGACGGCGCCGTAGCCGGTCGCCTCGGTGCGTACGCGCGAACCGCCCCAGGTGAGACCCTTGCCGGTCAGCACGCCGGATTCGTAGCGGTTGGTCATGCGCTTGTACTGGCCGAACATGTAGCCGATCTCGCGCTGGCCGACGCCGATGTCGCCGGCCGGCACGTCGGTGTATTCGCCGAGATGGCGCGCCAGTTCGGTCATGAACGACTGGCAGAAGCGCATCACCTCGGCTTCCGAGCGGCCCTTCGGATCGAAGTCGGAACCGCCCTTGCCGCCGCCGATCGGCATGCCGGTGAGCGCATTCTTGAACGTCTGCTCGAAGCCGAGGAATTTGATGGTGCCGACCAGCACGCTCGGGTGAAAGCGCAAGCCGCCCTTGAACGGGCCCAGCGCGGAATTGAACTGAACGCGGAAGCCGCGGTTGATCTGCACCTTGCCGGCGTCGTCGATCCACGGCACGCGGAAGATGATCTGCCGCTCCGGCTCGCAGATGCGCTCGATCAGCGCGTTCTCGGCGTAGTGCGGATGCTTGGCGATCACCGCGCCGAGGCTGTCGAGCACCTCGCGCACCGCCTGATGGAATTCCAGTTCGCCCGGATTGCGGCGCAGCACATCGTCGAAAATCGGTTGCAGCTTCTCGTCGAGCACGATGGGAAATCTCCTTGTCGTGAGCACACTGCAAGGAGATCAGCCCGCTCCGGGGCTCGGAGTCGGCGTAACGTCCCCGTCCCGGCAGGGACGCAGTGCAAAGCCTGTTTTTAAAACACGCGGCGGAGGGCGGAGGCAACGCCGTATTTCGGCGTAGCCATTTTGTCGCGCCGTGCGTGACGGATCAGCGTTGTTTCTGGCGGAACGGATGCGCGGGATAGACGCCGAGGATCTTCATCTCGGCGGAGAAGAACGCCAGCTCCTCGAGTGCGAACGCGAGCGCGCGATCCTTCGGGTGCCCGTCGACATCGGCGTAGAACTGCGTTGCCGAAAAGCTGCCGTTGATCATGTAGCTTTCCAGCTTGGTCATGTTGACGCCGTTGGTGGCGAAGCCGCCGAGCGCCTTGTACAGCGCGGCCGGCACGTTGCGCACCCGGAATACGAAGGTGGTCATGGTCGGCTGCTTGCCGCGCGGCGCCCATTTGGCGTCCTTCGACAGCACGATGAAGCGGGTGGTGTTGTCGCGCTCGTCGGCGACGTCCGGCATCAGCGTGCGCAGGCCGTAGATTTTTCCGGCGAGCGCGGTGGCGAGCGAGGCGCGGGTCGGGTCGTTGGCTTCCGACACTTCGCGTGCGGAGCCTGCGGTGTCGGCGGCGACCACCGCTTTCAGGCCGAGCTTGCGGATCACCTTGCGGCACTGGCCGAGCGCGTGGACGTGGCTCTCCACGGTCTTGAGTGTCTTGAGCGATGCGCCCTTCACCGCGAGCAACTGATGCTGCACCGGCAGGAACCACTCGTTGACGATGTGCAGCCCGGAGGCGGGCATCAGATGGTGGATGTCGGCGACGCGGCCGGCCAGCGTGTTGTCGATCGGGATCATCGCCAGATCGGCGCGGCCGGAGCGCACGGCGATAAAGGCGTCCTCGAAGGTCGGGCAGGGCAGTACCTTGTGGCGCGGATAGGCTTCCTGGCAGGCGATGTGCGAATTGGCGCCGAGCTCGCCCTGAAATGCGATGGTTTTGGTCATGATGATATCCAGACTGCGTGTCGTGTCGCGCAGCCGCAAAGTTAAGTCAATGCGCCGTCAGGCGTGGTGATGATGTCCATGCAGCGCCGCCCGCGCCTTGTCGAGGTCGGCCGGGGTATCGACGCCGAGCGGCACGCTGTCGACCACGACGATATCGATGCGCATGCCGGCATCGAGCGCTCGCAACTGCTCGAGACGTTCGCGCTGCTCGTTGACCGACGGTGGCAGCTTGACAAACCGCTCCAGCGCCGCGCGGCGATACGCATAAAGGCCGATGTGGTGGTAATGCGGCCCCGGACCCGTCGCATCGGCGCGGGTGAAGGTGATGGCCTTGAGATGCCGCGGGGTCACGGGCGTGCCGATCGCCTTGACCACGTTCGGGTTGGTCAATTCCTCTGGGTCGGTGATGACCGCGGCGAGGGTGGCGATATCGACCGCCGGATCGGCGAGCGGGCCGAGCGCGGCGCGTAGGTCGCCCGGCGCGAGCGTCGGCAGGTCGCCCTGGACGTTGACTACGGTGTCGATCGTCCCATCCGGGTCGATCGCCAGTAGCGCCTCGTAGATCCGGTCGGAGCCGGAGGGGTGGTCGGCGCTGGTCATCACCGCGCGGCCGCCGGCTTTCTCCACCGCAGCGGCGACGGCCTCGGAATCGGTGGCCACCACCGGTTCGCCGATTTCGGCCTCACGTGCCCGGCGCAGCACCTGGACGATCATCGGCGCCCCGCCGATGTCGATCAGCGGCTTGCCCGGCAGGCGGGTCGAGGCCATGCGGGCGGGAATCAGGATGACGGTGCGGGACGAGTTCATGGCCAGACTCATGACGAAAATCCCGGAAAAAGGCGGAAAAAGCCAAGCGTGACGCCTGGGTGGCCGTTGAACGAATGTCGCAGGCCGCTGTGGGTATACGGGTTGCCAGAGGCAAGGCAAACCGGGTATCTGTCCGCTGCGGCCGGGCTCTCCGGCCCCGCGATTTTCCGCGCATTTTCCGGCCTCGGACCTCTGGCGATGAACTCTTTTGAACTCAACAAGATCATGGGCGCCGTGCTCGGCACCTGCCTGGCTTTGCTGGCGATCAATATCGCCGCGGGAGCGGTGTTCACCCAGCACAAGCCGGAGAAGCCCGGCTTCGACATCGCGGTGAAGGAAGAAGCCCCCGGTGGCGGTGCTGCCAAGCCGGAGAAGAGCGAGCCGATCGAAGTGCTGCTGGCCGCCGCCAGCGCCGAGAAGGGTCAGGCGGTCGCCAAGCAATGCGGCGCCTGCCACACCTTCGAGAAGGGCGGCGCCAACAAGGTTGGTCCGAACCTCTACGGCATCGTCGGCGACGAGAAGGGTCATGGCCGCAACGGCTTCAACTTCTCGGCGGCGATGAAGGCCAAGGGCGGCAAGTGGACCTTCGACGATCTCAACCAGTTCCTGACCAACCCCAAGGGCTTCGTGCCGGGCACGGCCATGGGCTTTGCAGGCATTCAGCGTGACGGCGCCCGCGCCGACCTGATCGCCTATCTCAACACCCTGTCGGACAGCCCGCAGCCGCTGCCGAAGGCCGCCGATGCAGGTGCCAAGCCGGCCGATGCGAAGCCGGCCGATGCCAAGCCTGCGGACGCCAAACCGAAGTAAACGGCAATCTGCGACGCATGAGCGATTGTGAAACGGTCGGGGCCTCCCGGCCGTTTTCGTTTGTGGTCCGGATCGCTTGGCGCCGGTCTGCGTTGGCACAGAATGGCCACAACAAAGTGAACCGCGCGGCATCGCGGCGCGGGGGCATGACTGTGAAGTTGCCACAAAACCCGACATAATCGGCCCGGTTGTGGGCGCGTCTGAATCGGAAAGAGGAGCAGAGCCGTTGAAGCTGACACGCCGGACCGTGATCCATAGCGCCGCTTCCGTTGCTCTCGCCCCGGCGCTCGACCTCCTCCGGCCCCTCGGTGTCGCAGCACAGACGACCCCCGCCGCGAGCGGTCCGGAATGGCGGCACGCGCTCTCGCTGTTCGACGAGATCCGTTATCCCCCCGACTTCAAGCATTTCGATTATGTGAACCCGCAAGCCCCCAAGGGAGG
Source organism: Pseudolabrys sp. (assembly GCA_019635575.1). GTDB lineage: Bacteria > Pseudomonadota > Alphaproteobacteria > Rhizobiales > Xanthobacteraceae > Pseudolabrys. The sequence continues at coordinate 19,161 of JAHBZF010000033.1, forward strand.
CACGGCGCGGATGATCGCGTTCGGCACCTTCGATAACTTCAACCGGGTGGTCGCCGGCGTGAAAGGTAGTTTCGCGCAGGGCGCGGTGCTGATCAGCGAAAGCCTGACGACCGGGTCGCTCGACGAGGTGTCGACCGAATACGGCCAGCTCGCGGAAGCCGTGCGCTTCCCGGCCGATTACTCGACCGTCACTTACCGGCTGCGCGCCGCCGCGCGCTGGCACGACGGCAAGCCGGTGACGGCCGAGGACGTGATCTACTCCCTCGATGTCATGAAGAAGAACAGTCCGTTCTTCGGCGCTTACTATCGTCATGTGACCAAGGCCGAGCAGACCGGTGAGCGCGAGGTGACCTTCACCTTCGATCAGCCCGGCAACCGCGAACTGCCGCAGATCGTCGGTCAGCTGATCGTGCTGCCGAAACACTGGTGGACCGCCAAGGACCGCAACGGCAATCCGCGCGACGTCACAGCGACGACCTTGGAGCCGCCGCTCGGCAGCGGGCCTTACCGTATCAAGGAATTCGTCGCTGGCCGTTCGGTGGTGCTCGAGCGCGTCAAGGATCATTGGGGCAAGGACCTTGGCGTGAATGCCGGCACCAGCAATTTCGACCAAATCCGCTTCGAATATTTTCGCGACACCACGGTGGCGCTGGAAGCGTTCAAGGCCGATCAGGTCGACTGGCGCTCCGAGAACAGCGCCAAGAACTGGGCGACGGCCTATGACTTCCCGGCGGTGCGCGACAAGCGCGTGGTGCTGGAGGAATTCGCGATCCGCAATATCGGCCGGATGCAGGGCTTCGTGTTCAACACCCGGCGTGAGAAATTTTCCGATCCGCGGGTGCGGCGCGCGTTCAACTTCGCGTTCGACTTCGAGGAGATGAACAAGCAACTGTTCTTCGGACAGTACAAGCGCATCGCCAGCTATTTCGAGGGGACGGAGCTTGCCTCATCCGGCGTGCCAGAGGGCGCGGAGCTGGCGATCCTCAACACCGTGCGCGACAAGGTGCCGGCCGAGCTGTTCACCACGCCCTACACCAATCCGGTCAACGGCGATCCGCAGAAGGTGCGGAACAATCTGCGCGAGGCGATCCGCCTGCTGAAAGAAGCCGGCTACGAGGTGAAGAACCAGAAGCTGACCAACACCAGGACCGGCGAGGCTTACACGGTCGAATTTCTGGTGTCGGACCCGAACTCGGAACGCTTCGTGCTGTTCTACAAGCCGTCGCTGGAGCGACTCGGCATCACCGTCAATGTCCGCACCGTCGATGACGTGCAATACGAGAACCGGCTGCGGCAGTGGGATTATGACATCATCACCGCGGTCTGGGGTCAGTCGCTGTCGCCCGGCAACGAGCAGCGAGAATTCTGGAGCTCGGCCTCGGCCGAGCGGCAGGGCTCGCGCAATTATGCCGGCATCCGCAATCCGGCGGTTGATGCGTTGATCGAGCGGGTGATCTTCACCAAGGATCGCGCCGAGCTTGTCGCCGCCACCAAGGCGCTCGACCGCGTGCTCTTGTGGAATTTCTATGTGGTGCCGCAGTGGACCTATCCCTATGAGCGCTCGGCGCGCTGGGATCGGTTCGGCCGGCCGCAGACCATGCCGAAATACGGCCAGTCGGCGTTCCCGACCATCTGGTGGTGGGATGCGGAGAAGGCAGCGAAAGTGCCGGTGCGTTCGTGAGGCCGACGCGGCGGACGGTCCTCGTTCTCTCCGGCAGCGCGCTTGCCGTGGCGGCGCTGCCGCGCTTCGCCTTTGCGGATGGAGAAGAACGCCACGGCATGTCGGCGTTCGGCGATCTGAAATATCCGGCCGACTTTCCGTATTTCAGTTATGTCAATCCGGATGCCCCGAAGGGCGGCGCGTTCTCGCAGATTGGCCCGACCCGCGCCTACAACCAGAATTTCCTCACCTTCAATTCGCTCAACAGCTTCATCTTGCGCGGCGACGCGGCGCAAGGCATGGAGCGTACCTTCGCGACATTGATGGCGCGCTCCGGAGACGAGCCGGATGCGATGTATGGGCTGGCCGCGCGCAGCGTCGCGATCAGCGACAGCGGGCTGACCTATCGTTTCCGTCTGCGACCCGAGGCGCGGTTTCATGACGGCACCAAGCTGACGGCGGAAGACGTCGCGTTCTCGTTGACGACACTCAAGGCCAAGGGCCACCCGATCATCACGCAACTGCTGCGCGACTTCCGCGGCGCGGAGGCGGAGGACGAGTTGACGGTCGTCGCGCGCTTTGCCGAGAAGCGCGGCCGCGACGTGCCGCTGTTCGTCGCAGGACTGCCGATTTTCTCCAAGACTTATTACAGCAAGAAGCCGTTCGAGGAATCGACGCTCGATATCCCGCTCGGCAGCGGCGGTTACAAGGTCGGGCGGTTCGAGTCCGGCCGCTATATCGAATACGAACGCGTCAAGGACTGGTGGGGCGAAAAGCTCCCGGTGGTGCGCGGCACCAACAATTTCGACATCCTGCGCTACGAATATTATCGCGACCGCGATGTCGGCTTCGAGGGCTTCACCGCCAAGAACTATCTGTTCCGCGAGGAATTCACCTCACGCACCTGGGCGACGCGTTACGATTTCCCGGCGATCAGGGACGGCCGCGTCAAGCAGGCCGTGTTGCCAGACGATACACCGTCCGGCGCGCAAGGCTGGTTCATCAACACCCGTCGCGCCAAGTTCAAGGACCCGCGCGTGCGCGAGGCGATGATCGACGCCTTCGACTTCGAATGGACCAACAAGAACCTGATGTACGGGTCGTATCAGCGCACCCAATCGGTGTTCCAGAATTCACCGATGATGGCACAGGGCAAGCCCTCGCCGGCGGAGCTTGCCCTGCTCGAACCGTTCCGCGGCAAGGTGCCGGACGAGGTGTTCGGTGAGCCTTATGTTCCGCCGGTGACCGACGGTTCGGGACAGGACCGCGCGCAACTGCGCAAGGGCCAGCAACTGCTGCAGGCCGCGGGTTGCGTGGTGAAGAACGGCAAGCGCTATCTGCCGAGCGGTGAACAGTTGACCGTGGAATTCCTGCTCGACGAGCCGACATTCCAGCCGCATCACATGACCTATATCAAGAACCTCGGGCTGCTCGGCATCGAGGCGACGTTGCGTCTGGTCGATCCGGTGCAGGGCAAGGCACGCACCGACGATTTCGATTTCGATCTCACCGTGCAGCGGTTCGGTTTCTCCGAGACACCGGGGGATTCGCTGCGAACCTATTTCACCAGCCAGGCGGCGGCGACCAAGGGCTCGCAGAACCTGGCCGGCATCGCCGATCCGGCGATCGATGCGCTGATCGAGACGATCATAGCCGCCGACACCCGCGACACTCTGGTGACTGCCTGCCGTGTGCTCGACCGCGTGATCCGCGCCGGGCGCTACTGGGTGCCGCACTGGTACAAGGGGTCGCACTGGATCGCTTACTGGGACGTGTTCGCGCATCCGCCGGGCAAGCCGCGCTATTTCCGTGGCATTCCCGAAACCTGGTGGTATGACGCGGACAAAGCCGCCAAGCTCGAACGAAGAGGATAGGGCATGGCCGCCTATATCATCCGCCGCCTGCTGCTGATGATCCCGACACTGCTCGGGATTCTGTTCGTGTCGTTCGTGGTCGTGCAGTTCGCGCCAGGTGGGCCGGTGGAGCGCGTCATTGCGCAGCTCTCCGGCTCCGACACCGGCGCCACCTCGCGCATCGGCGGTAGCGGCAGCGGCGATTTCGGCGCGCGCGGCAGCTTGCAGGGCGGCTCTTCGGTCGATGCGGTGTCGTCGAAATATCGCGGCGCGCAGGGCCTGGATCCGGAATTCATCAAGAGCCTCGAAAAGCAGTTCGGCTTCGACAAGCCGGCCTACGAGCGCTTCCTGATCATGGTGAAGAACTTCGCGACGTTCGACTTCGGCAAGAGCTATTTCCGCGATATCAGCGTGCTGCAGCTCATCAAGGAGAAATTGCCGGTGTCGATGTCGCTCGGCATCTGGATGACGCTGATCACCTATCTGATCTCGATCCCGCTCGGCATCCGCAAGGCGGTGTCGCGAAGGCTCGCGCTTCGATACCTGGACCTCGGCGGTGATCATCGTCGCTTATGCAGTGCCAGGATTCCTGTTCGCCATCGCGCTGATCATTCTGTTCGCCGGCGGATCGTTCTTCGATATCTTCCCGCTGCGCGGGCTGACCTCCGACAATTGGTCGGCGCTGCCGTGGTATTCGAAGATCCTCGATTATTTCTGGCACCTGACTTTGCCGATCATCTCGATGGCCCTGTCCGCCTTCGCGACGATGACGCTGCTCACGAAAAACTCGTTCCTCGACGAAATCCGCAAGCAATATGTGATGACCGCGCGGGCCAAGGGCTGCACCGAGCGGCAGGTGCTGTACCGCCACGTGTTCCGTAACGCGATGCTGATCGTCATCGCCGGGTTTCCCGGTGCTTTCGTTCACGCGTTCTTCACCGGCGCGCTGCTGATCGAGACGATCTTCTCGCTCGACGGCCTCGGCCTGCTCGGTTTCGAGAGCGTCTTGAACCGCGATTATCCGGTGGTGTTCGCCACGCTCTACATCTTCTCGCTGGTCGGTCTGGTCGTGAACCTTCTGTCCGATCTCACCTATACCTGGGTCGATCCGCGCATCGACTTCGAGACGCGGGAGGTCTGACGTGGACGTTCTCGCGCAGTCCCCTGGCAAGCAGCCGGAAGCGCAGGCGGTGGGTGTCACGGGTCCGGTGGTGCCGCCGACGCGGCGGCCGCTCGCGCTGTCGCCGCTCAACAAGCGCCGCTGGGAGAATTTCAAGGCGAACCGGCGCGGCTACTGGTCGCTCTGGATCTTCACGGTGTTGTTCGTCGTTTCGCTGTTCGCGGAATTCATCGCCAACGACAAGCCGTTCTTCATCTACATGCAGGGCAAGACCTATTTTCCGGCGGTGGTGTCGTATCCGGAGACGGCGTTCGGCGGCGACTTCGAAACGGCGGCGGACTATCGCGATCCGTTTCTGCAGAAACTGATCGCGGAAAAGGGCGGCTTCATGCTGTGGCCGCCGATCCGCTATTCCTATGACACGCACAATCTCGATCTGCCGACGCCGGCGCCGTCGAAACCGACCTGGATGCTGACCGAGCAGGAATGCAAGGCGGTGGTCGAGCGCAAGGGTCTCAAGGGCTGTCGCGATCTCGAATACAACTGGATCGGCACCGACGATCAAGGCCGCGACGTGGTCGCGCGCATTCTCTATGGCTTCCGCATCTCCGTGCTGTTCGGTTTGATCCTGACGGTATTCTCCTCGATCGTCGGCGTCGCCGCCGGCGCGGTGCAGGGCTATTTCGGCGGCTGGACCGATTTGCTGTTCCAGCGCTTCATCGAGATCTGGACGGCGATTCCGTCGCTCTATCTGCTGCTGATCATCTCCTCGGTGCTGGTACCGGGTTTCTTCGTGCTGCTCGGCATCCTGCTGCTGTTCTCCTGGGTGTCGCTGGTCGGACTGGTGCGCGCCGAATTCCTGCGTGGCCGCAATTTCGAATATATCCAGGCGGCGCGCGCGCTCGGCGTGTCGAACGCCACCATCATGTTCCGGCATCTGCTGCCGAACGCCATGGTGGCGACCATGACGTTCCTGCCATTCATCCTGTCGTCATCGGTGATGACGCTGACCTCGCTCGACTTCCTCGGCTTCGGCCTGCCACCCGGCTCGCCGTCGCTCGGCGAGATGCTCTCGCAAGGCAAGGCCAATGTGCAGGCGCCCTGGCTCGGCCTGTCCGGCTTCATCACGCTGGCGGTGATGCTGTCGCTGTTGATCTTCATCGGCGAAGCGGTGCGCGACGCCTTCGATCCTCGCAAGACCTTCCGGTGAGCCGATGGACGATGTGACAAAAACCGGCGAGCCGTTGCTGCAGGTCAAGGACCTGTCGGTGTCGTTCGGCGCCGGCGAGCGCGAAGTGCGCGCGGTCGATCGCGTCTCGTTCGAGATCAAGCGCGGCGAAACGTTGGCGCTGGTCGGCGAATCCGGCTCCGGCAAGTCGGTGACGGCGCTGTCGATCATGAAGCTGTTGCCGTATCCGGCGGCACATCATCCGTCCGGACAGGTGCTGTTCAAGGGGCGCGATCTGCTGCCGCTACCGGAAAGCGAAATCCGGCATGTGCGCGGCAACGACATCACCATCATCTTTCAGGAGCCGATGACGTCGCTCAATCCGCTCCACACCATCGAGAAGCAGCTTGCGGAAATCCTGCTGTTGCATCGGGGTGCGACCGGCGAGAAGGCCCGCAAGCGGATCATCGAACTGCTGACGCAGGTGGGTATCCCAGAGCCGGAAACACGGCTCGGCAGCTATCCGCATCAGCTATCGGGCGGGCAGCGCCAGCGCGTGATGATCGCCATGGCGCTCGCCAACGAACCGGACCTGCTGATCGCCGACGAGCCGACCACGGCGCTCGACGTCACCGTGCAGGCGCAAATTCTCGCGCTGCTCGGAGACCTCCAAAAACGTCTCGGCATGGCGATCCTGTTTATCACCCACGACCTCGGCATCGTCCGCAAGCTGGCGAGCCGCGTCTGCGTGATGAACAAAGGGAAGATCGTCGAACAGGGCGATGTGGAGCGCGTGTTCACCGCGCCGGAACACCCTTACACCAAGGCGTTGCTGGCGGCCGAACCGAAGCCGGATCCGGCGCCGCCGAAGCCGGATGCGCCGGTGGTGGTGAAGACCGACGATCTCAAGGTCTGGTTTCCGATCAAGCGCGGCGTGATGCGCCGCACCGTCGGCCACATCAAGGCGGTCGACGGCGTCACCGTGGAAATCCGCAAGGGCGAGACGCTCGGCGTGGTCGGCGAATCCGGCTCAGGCAAGACCACGCTCGGCCTCGCCCTGCTGCGGCTGATTTCGTCGCGGGGGCCGATCGTGTTCATGGGCCAGCCCCTGCAGGGGCTTTCGTTCAAGGAGATGCGCCCGCACCGCAGCGACATGCAGATCGTGTTTCAGGACCCGTATGGCTCGCTGTCGCCGCGTATGTCGATTGCCGACATCATCGAGGAAGGTCTATGGGTGCATCAACCCGGTATGACGGAGGAGGCGCGCGAGCAGCGCGTGGTCACCGCGCTCACCGATGTCGGCCTCGACCCGGCGATGCGGCATCGCTATCCGCATGAATTCTCCGGCGGTCAACGCCAGCGCATCGCCGTCGCGCGCGCCATCGTGCTGGAGCCGACCTTCATCGTGCTCGACGAGCCAACCAGCGCGCTCGACATGCTGATTCAGGCGCAGATCGTCGATCTGTTGCGCGGTCTGCAGAAGCAGCGCGACCTGACCTATATGTTCATCTCGCACGATCTGCGCGTCGTCGCTGCGCTGGCCAGTAACCTTGTCGTCATGCGTAACGGAAAGGTGATCGAGCAAGGAGCAGCCTCGGACCTGTTCAAGAATCCGAAAAGCGACTACACGCGTGCACTGTTCGCGGCAGCCTTCAAACTCGAAACGGCGGCGAGCGGTATCGTGGCACAATGATTCAGATCATCGTTCGGGCGGTTCTCGCAGGCTTTCTTCTGGCGTCAGGCATTGCGGCGGCGACGGCGGCGCAGTTCGGTGACGCGCAGTATGCGATCAAGGCCGACGACGGCTCCGAGATGACCAATTTCGATTTGTCGCCCGAGCTGGTGAAGCGCATGCAGGGATTGGAGTCGCTGATCCCGGTCGGCAACCCATCCGGCGACGTGACGCTCTATCAGTTCTACGACCTCAACTGCCCATTTTGCCGTGAGGCTGCGCACGACGTCGATGCGCTGCTGAAAGCCGACCCGAAGCTCAAGCTCGTATTCGTGCCGTATCCGGTGTTGTCGGTTGCGTCGGTGCAGGGCGGTCTGGTCGAGGTGATTGCCGCGCGGATGCTGCCTCCGGAGAAATTCCTCGAGCTTCATCGGCAGATTTATGCCGGTCGTGGCGTAGTCGATGGCATGCGCGTTCTGGACGCGTCGATCAAGCTTGGCCTCGACCGTGACAAGGTGCTGGCGCAGGCACAGACCCAGGCGACGTTGGATATTCTGCGTTCGCATGCCGACTTCGGCAGCGCCGCCAAGCTCGTCGCCACACCGGCCTACGTCATCAATGGCGTCGCCATTGTCGGCCATCCGGGCCAGCGAGCCTTGCGTTCGGTGGTCGCGTCGGTGCGCAAATGCGGCAAGGTCGCGTGCTGATAATCAGGCGTTGATACGCTTCACGCTGACCACATCGCTGCCTGCCGCCTTGATGCGGGCGATCGCCTCCGCAGCCGGCTCGATCGTCACCGCCATGTGATGCGCATTGGCGTGGATCAGCGTCTCGTTGTCGCGCATCATTGCCACATGGCCTTTCCAGAAGACCAGATCGCCGCGCCGCGCGTCGTTTAGAGACACCGGCGTACCGAGCGCGGCTTGCTGCATATCGCTGTCACGCGAGCAGACGAAGCCGCAGGCTTGCAGCGACACCTGTACCAACCCCGAACAGTCGATGCCGAACGAGGTCTTGCCGCCCCACAGATATGGTGTGCCGAGAAAGCGTTCGGCGATCGCAACCGGATCGCGCGCGACGCTATCCTGCGGCGCCAGGTGCTGTGTCGGGACATAGAAGCTGCGGCTGGTCGCGGCGAGCGATCCCTGCTCGCGCAGTACCGTGACGCGCGCGCCAAACGGCAGCGCCGCGACCGGTGGTGTCTTGATATCCGGTCCCGGAAAGCCGAGGCTCCGCAGCGCGCTCACGCGGTGCGTCGATGTCTCGGCGCCGGACATCAGCGCGTTGAGCGGCAGAAAACCGACATAGCCGTCGATGGCGAGTTGGCCCCACGCCCAGCCTTCGTCATCGGTGTCGTAGACTGTCACCTGCTCGCCCATCAGCGCTTCGGTCTCGAGCGCGGCGTCCGGACGCGGCTCGCGGCGCACCGGCGCGGTGGTGTCGATCACCTGATACACCATGCCTTCGACATAGCGCGACGCTTCGACCGTGCTACGCAGATGCGCCGCCGCGAGGTCGGGCCGGTAGGGCGTGATGCGGCGGTCGGGTGTGCTCATGGTCAGCCGTAGCGTGCGGCGAGCATGGCGTAGAGAGCGCGTGCCGACTGGCATTCGCCGCCTTCGGGCCGCGCCGGCTTGGCCGAGGGTGTCCAGGCGAAGATGTCGAGATGCAGCCATTTGGCGGGATCGTCGACGAAGCGGCGCAGGAACAGCGCGGCGGTGATCGAGCCGGCAAAACCGCCGGTCGAGACATTGTTCATGTCCGCGATCTTGGAATCGAGCATGCGGTCGTAGGGCGACCAGAGCGGCAGCCGCCATAGCGGATCGTTCTGCGCCGTCGCGTGTTTCGCCACCTCGGCGGCGAGGTTCTCGCCATCGGTATAGAACGGCGGCAGATCGGGGCCGAGCGCGACGCGCGCGGCGCCGGTCAGCGTCGCCATGTCGACCAGCAGATCGGGCTTGTCGTCGCAAGCCAGTGTCAGCGCATCGGCGAGGACGAGACGGCCCTCGGCATCGGTGTTACCGATCTCGACCGTCAGGCCCTTGCGCGAGCGGTAGATGTCGCGCGGCCGGAACGCATTGCCGGCGATGGAGTTCTCGACGGCGGGAATGAGCACGCGCAGCCGCAGCTTCAGCCTGCGCGCCATGATCATATGCGCGAGGCCGAGCACGGTCGCCGCACCGCCCATGTCCTTCTTCATGTTCAGCATGCCGGCGTCGGGCTTGATGTTGAGCCCGCCGGTATCGAAGCAAACGCCCTTGCCGACCAGCGTCACTTTCGGATGCTTCGCGTTGCCCCAGGTCATGTCGATCAGTCGCGGCGCGCGTGTCGATGCGCCACCGACCGCCTGGATCAGCGGAAAGCCTTTCGCCAGCGCAAGGCCACTGATGGTACGAATGCTGGCACGATGCGCTTTCGCCAAATGCCGTGCCGCGGCTTCAAGCTCCGCTGGGCCCATGTCGTTCGACGGCGTGTTGATCAGGTCGCGCGTCAGCGTCACACCTTCGGCGATGCAGCTGACGTCTTCACCATCGACGCCCTCTGGCACCACGAGCTTCGCGGCCGGCGTCTTGGCCTTGCGATAGCGGGTGAAGCGGTAGGCTTCGAGCAGGAAGGCGAGGGTCGCGAGCGTCGCGTCATGCGGCTTGCTGGCAAAATAATAGGTGCCGGGCGGCAGCAGCCCGGCGAGCTTGCCCGGCAGGAACGCATCGGCGTTGGTGCGATCCGTCTCGATGCCGAACAGCACGCCGGCGAGGCCGCCATCGCGGTTCGGCAACGCCAGATAGGAACCGGGTGTCGGCGTGAAGGCGGCGGCCTTCGCGAAGGCGCGGGCCGGCGCGGCGAGGCGGTCGATCGTCGCGGTATCGACCAGCCAGATCGGCGTGGCCTGTTTCGGCGGCGCTTTGCCCGCGCGGACGAGAAGAGGGTGCATCGGAAATCCGCTGTTGGAATAAGGTCTGCTACCACGCCGGTCCCACACCGGCAAAGCCGGCGTTAACCATCCGTTAGTGTTAACCATTTATTGCTGGCCGGGATGCGACCCAAGTCCGCCCATGCTTCGCGCTTCCTGGCCTCCGTCGCGCTTGTCGGCGTGCTGGCGCTGCCGGTTGCGGGCTGCAAGACGACCGGGGATAGCGACGTCACCGGCTCCATCGGCGCCACGAGCGGTGGCGACCTGCGGCGTGATGTCGACCGCTGGGGCGCACGCTATCGCGACAATTCCAACGATCCCGATATCGCCATCAACTACGCGCAGGCGTTGCGCGCCACCGACCAGCGCGCACAGGCGGTGGCGGTGCTGGAGCAGGTGGCGCTGCGCCATCCGCAGAACAAGGCGCTGCTCGGTGCCTATGGCCGCGCGCTGGCCGATGCCGGCCGGTTCGAGCAGGCGCTGGACGTGCTCTCACGCGCGCACACGCCGGACCAGCCGGACTGGCGCATTCTCTCGGCACAGGGCGCGGTGCTTGACCAGCTTGGCCGACATCAGGACGCGCAACGGCAATATGCCAGCGCGCTGAAGATGCAGCCGAACGATCCGAGCGTCTTGTCGAATCTCGGCCTGTCCTATGCCCTGTCGAAGGATCTGACGCGCGCCGAAGCGACGTTGCGCCGTGCCGTGGCGCAGCCGGGCGCCGACGCCAAGGCGCGGCAGAATCTTGCGCTGGTGCTCGGCCTGCAAGGCCGCTTTACCGAGGCTGAGGCGATCGCTCGGGCCGATCTACCGCCGGATCAGGCGGCGGAGAATGTCGCGGCGCTACGGCAGATGGTGGCGGAGCATCGCGATCGTACCGATGCGCGCAGCTCGCGGCCCGTGCGCGCACCGGTCCGGAACGGCCGCGACGGCTAACGCGCGCGGCTTCTCCATTCCTGGCGCTATTGCAGGCCCATCACCTTGATGGCGGCCGGGCCGAGAATC
>JAHBZF010000034.1 GCA_019635575.1 Pseudolabrys sp.
ACGCCGCGCCACTACGCCTATCTGAAGATTTCCGAGGGCTGCAACAACCGTTGCTCGTTCTGCATCATCCCGAAGCTGCGCGGCGATCTGGTGTCGCGGCCGGCGGCGGACGTGCTGCGCGAGGCCGAACGGCTGGTGAAGGCCGGCGTGCGCGAACTGCTGGTGATCTCGCAGGATACGTCAGCTTACGGCGTCGACGTGAAATATGCCGCGAGCCGCTGGCAGGACCGCGACGTGCGGGCCAAGTTCTACGATCTCGCGGCGGAACTCGGCGAACTCGGCGCCTGGGTGCGGCTGCACTATGTCTATCCCTATCCGCATGTCGACGAGGTGATCGAACTGATGGCGGCCGGCAAGGTGCTGCCCTATCTCGACGTGCCGTTCCAGCATGCGAGCCCGGATGTGCTGCGGCGGATGAAGCGCCCGGCCGCGCAGGAAAAGCAGCTTGCCCGCGTTCAGCGCTGGCGCGAAATCTGCCCCGATCTTGCGTTACGTTCGACCTTCATCGTCGGCTTTCCCGGCGAGACCGAGCAGGACTTCCAGTTCCTGCTCGACTGGCTCGACGAGGCAATGCTCGACCGCGTCGGCTGCTTCAAGTTCGAGCCGGTCGCGGGTGCTCCGGCCAATGCACTCGCCGACGCCGTGCCGGACGACGTCAAGGAAGATCGCTGGCATCGCTTCATGCAGCACCAGCAGAAGATTTCCGCGCGGCTGCTCAAGCGCAAGGTCGGCACGCAGCAGCAGATCATCATCGACGAGGTCGGTCCGACCGTGGTCAAGGGCCGTTCCAAGGCCGACGCGCCGGAGATCGATGGTGCCGTTTATGTCTCGACGCGCCGTAAGCTCAAGCCCGGCGAGATCGTCACCGCCAAGATCCAGCGCGCCGACGAATACGACCTGCACGGGACGGTCGCGGGCATTTAGTTCGGAGCCTCATGGTGAGGAGGCTCGCCGTGAGCGCGTTTACGCGCGTCTTCGACGCGCTATGGCGAGCCGTCTCGAACCATAAGGCGGAGGAAGGGCCGCGCGTCTCCTCGCCGTTATCCGCGCAACACACGCCGGATCGCCCCCGTCAATTGGCTGAGATCGTCCGCCGCAATGGTGAAGCTCGGCGTCAGATAGATCGTGTTGCCGAACGGCCGCAGGAACACGCCCTCTTCGACGAAGCGCGCGCGAAGCGCGGCAAGATCGTCGATGCACTCCATCTCGACCACGCCGACAGCGCCCATCACACGCACGTCGCGCACGCCCGGCTGCGCGCGGCATGGCTCAAGCTGCTCGCGCATCTGCGCCGCGATCCGCGCAACCTGTTGCAGCCGCGGCTCGCGCTCGAACAGGTCGAGCGAGGCATTGGCTGCGGCACAGGCGAGCGCGTTGCCCATGAAGGTCGGGCCGTGCATCAGCGCCTGTTCCGGATCGTCGCCGAGGAAACCGGCATAGACCCGTGCATTGGCGACGGTCGCGGCGAGCGTCATCGTCCCGCCGGTCAAGCCCTTCGACAGCGTGATGATGTCCGGTGCGACGCCGGCCTGCTCGCACGCGAACATCGTACCAGTGCGGCCGAATCCGGTGAAGATTTCATCGAAGATCAGCAGGATGCCGTGACGATCGCACAAGTTTCGTAATGTCTGCAAAACGGCCGGCTCATGAAACAGCATGCCGCCGGCGCCCTGCACCAGCGGCTCGACGATCATCGCGGCGATCGCCTCGTGATGCACGGCCAGGAATCCGGACAATGCCGCCTCGCTGGCCCGGTCGACCGGCAGCGGCATGACGAACTGCTCCGGCAGCAGACCGGCGAAGGTGCCGTGCATGCCCTCGCCCGGCCCGCTCACCGCCATCGCGCCGGCGGTGTCGCCGTGATAGCCGTGCTTGAACGAAACGAAGCGCGTGCGCGAACTGTCCTCGCGGTTGAGCCAGTATTGCATCGCCATCTTCAGCGCGATCTCGACGGCCACGGAGCCCGAGTCCGAATAGAACACATGATCGAGGTCGCCCGGCAGATGCGCCGCGAGCCGCTGCGCCAGCCGCAACGGCTGCTCGTGCGCGATGCCGGCGAACATCACATGCGGCATCTGCCCGAGCTGATGCTCGACCGCCGCGCGGATGTGCGGATGATTGTAGCCGTGGCAGGCGGTCCACCATGACGCGACGCCATCGATCAATTCGCGGCCGTCGGCCAGGACAAGGCGCGTGCCGTGGGTACGGACCACCGGCAACGGCGCCGGCGCACTCTGCATCTGCGTGTATGGCCACCAGACATGGCCGCGCCCGGCAGTCAGCCAGTCCGGATCGCGATTTCCGTTGCTCGGCATAATTGTGACTTCCCTTCCCCAGCCGCAGCGGGCATTTTCCCCCGCAATGCCACAGCCCGACACCGCCGACAATCGCGACCCGCGCCGGACGCTCGATGCCTTCGCGCAAGACAAGCTCGACAGCCTTGCCGAACGCGGGCTGACGCGGCGCGTGATCGACACGCACCGCACCGACGGGATGTGGGTCGAGCGCGATGGGCGCCGCTTATTGTCGTTCAGTTGCAACGACTATCTCAATCTGAGCCAGCATCCGGCCGTCAAGCAGGCCGCTATCGCCGCGATTGAAACCTACGGCGTCGGCTCCGGCGCGTCGCGGCTGATCACCGGCAATCACCCGCTGTTCGCGCAACTGGAACAGCGCCTGTCGCGCCTGAAAGGCACCGACGCCGCCTGCGTGTTCGGCTCCGGCTATCTCGCCAACAGTGGAATCATTCCGGTGCTGGCCGGCCCCGACGATCTCGTACTGGTGGACGAGCTCGCCCATGCCTGCATCTGGTCGGGCGCGCAGTTGAGCCGCGGCAAGGTCGTCACCTTCCGGCACAACGATCTGGACGATCTGGAAGCCTTGCTGAAACGGCATCGCGCCGGTGCGCGCCACGCGCTGGTCGTCACCGACGGCGTATTCTCCATGGACGGCGATCTCGCGCCGCTCGACATGATGGCACCGCTCGCGCAACGCCACGACGCCTGGCTGATGACCGACGACGCGCACGGCCTTGGCGTCCTCTCGAGCGGACGCGGCTCGGCGCGCGCCGACGTGCCCCTGCAGATGGGCACGCTGTCGAAGGCAATCGGCAGCTATGGCGGCTATCTCGCCGCGTCGACGCCGGTGATCGAGCTGATGCGAAATCGCGCGCGCACCTTCGTCTATTCGACCGGCCTGCCGGCGGCGATGGTTGCCGCCGCCATCGCCGCGCTCGACCTGATCGAGACCGACAAGGCGTATATCGCGCAGCCGCTCGCCAAGGCGCGGCTGTTCACGCGACTGACCAACCTGCCCGATGCGCAAAGCCCGATCGTGCCGGTCGTCATCGGCGATGCGGATGCGACCATGGCGGCATCCCGCAGCCTGATCGATGACGGTTTCCTTGTCGCCGGCATCCGCCCGCCGACCGTGCCGATGGGAACGGCGCGGCTGCGGCTCACCTTCACCGCGCAGCATCCGGTCGACGAGATCGAGCGGCTCGCGGCGATCGTGCGCAACCGCATCATGGCGTAACCGCCGATGGGTGCGCTGTTCGTCACCTCAACAGGGACCGATATCGGCAAGACCTTCGTTTCCGCCGGACTCATTCGTCATTGGCGCAGCGAGGGCCGCGCGGTCGATGCACTGAAACCGGTGATGAGCGGCTACGAACCGCGAGAGGCGGCGGCGAGCGACGCCGGATGTCTGCTGCGCGCGCTCGGGCAAGAGGCAAACGAGGAGAATATCGCCCGCATCGCGCCGTGGCGCTATCGCGCGCCGCTCGCGCCCGATCTCGCGGCGGCGAAGGAAAACCGCGCGCTCGACGTCGAGGCGCTGGTTGGCTTCTGCCGCGAGCGGATGGCGACGCATGACGGCACGTTGCTGATCGAAGGCGTCGGTGGCGTCATGGTACCGCTCGGCGATCGAAAAACCGTCCTCGACTGGATGGTGGCGCTGGCCGCACCGGTCCTGCTCGTCACCGGCAGTTATCTCGGCACGATCAGTCACACATTGACGGCGCTCACGGTTCTGGAACTGGCGCGGCTCGATGTGCGCGCCATTGCCGTCAGCGATACGGCGGGGAGCACCGTCGCGCTGGATGATACGGTCGCGACGCTGGAGCGGTTCGGGAAAGGCATGCCGGTCGTCGGCATTCCCCGGCTTGCGTCCGCCGACGCGGATCATCCGGCGTTCGCGGCGCTCGCGACTTTACTCGACTGAAGGTCTGTAATTCTCGACGAAGCGGATCATCGCCGCGACGGCTTCGCCCATATCCGCTTCGCTGGTGAACTCCGCCGGATTGTGGCTGATGCCGCCCTTGCAGCGCACGAACATCATCGCCGCCGGGCACAGTTTCGCCATCGCCTGCGCATCGTGACCGGCGCCGGACGGCAACCGCAACGCCTTGTGACCAAGGCTTTCGATCGCCCTGGCGATGCCGTCCTGCAACTTCGGATCGCAAGGCGTAGCGGCGATATCGTGAAACGGCTCGACAACCACTTCGAGCTTGCGCCGCTGCGCGATCGCCGCGACCTCGTTGCCGAAGCGCACAACGGCGGCCTGACGCACCGCATCGTCCATGCAGCGCAGGTCGAGAGTGAAGGTGACGGAGCCCGGAATGATGTTGGTCGCGCCGGGCTGCGCCTCGATCCGACCGACGGTCGCGACCATGGCGTCGCGCGCATGGTCGCGCGCCAGCGTCTCGACGAACAGCACCATCTCGGCCGCGCCGGCGAGCGCGTCGCGGCGCATCGGCATCGGCACCGTGCCGGCGTGGCCGGCTTCGCCCGTCACCACGATCCGCAGCCGGCTTTGCCCGACGATGCCGACCACCACGCCGAGTGGTTCGTTCGCCGCTTCCAGCGCCGGCCCCTGCTCGATATGCGTCTCCACATAGGCGAGCACGTCGCCCGGGTTGTATCTGGCCTTGTCGATGTCGGCGGCATTCTTGCCGAAGACTTTCAGCGCCTCGGCGAACGTCACACCATTGCTGTCGCTGCCGGTCAGCGATTCATGCTCGAAAATGCCGGCGACGGCCGACGATGACGATAACGTCGAGGGAAATCGCGAACCCTCCTCGTCACCGAACGCCAGCACGTCGATGCCGAACGGTAACGGCCAGCCGAGCTTGTGGAAATGCGCGACGGTGAGGATGCCGACGATGACGCCGAGCGGCCCATCGTAATTGCCGGCATCGATCACGCTATCGATATGCGAGCCGAGCAGCAGCCGTTTTCCCGTGCCGGCGCGGCCGCGCAGCGTGCCGAGCGCGTCCTCGGTGACGGCCATCCCGGCGTCGCGCATCCAGCGCGCGACGACATCGGCGGCCTGACGATGTTGCGGCGAGAGAAACAGCCGTACCAGCCGGTCCGGTTCGGCGGAGATCGGCGCCAGCTCGCTAATCATCTGTTCCGCGCGGCGGCCCAGTTCTTCGGGATTGAGATTCATCGTTGCGCCTTGATCCAGCGCCCGAGTTCGGCGCGTTCGTCGTCGGTCATGCCGGTCTGGTTGCCGAGCGGCATCGCCTTGTTCTGCACCACCTGCGCGAACATCAGCGGCGCATATTTCTTCAGGTCGGGAACGGTTTCCAGCACCACGTTCTTCGGCGGCTCGGAGAAGCTCTCGTGTGTCGGCTTGCGCGCATGGCACATCACGCAATGCTTCTGCACCAGCGTCAACGCGGCTGTATCCGACACCGCGCCGGTGCCGAGCGAGACCTCGCGCGGCGCGGTCACATAGATCGCCGCCAGCAGCGCGAAGGCGGCAACCGGCGCCGCCCAACCGTACCGGTTCCAGTCATCGCCCGCCTCGGCGCGGTTGATGTAGTGGCGGATCATGGCGCCGCAGATGAGGATCAGCGCGACCACCATCCACGACTGCGGATGCGACGACAGGAACGGATAGTGCGGCGACACCATCATCACCAGCACCGGCAAGGTGAGATAGTTGTTGTGGGTCGAGCGCTGCTTGCCCATCGCCCCGCGCCAGGCGTCGGGCGCTTCGCCGCGCATGAGTTGCGCCACCATCACCTTCTGGTTCGGGACGATGATGGCGAACACGTTGAATGCCATGATCGTGCCGACGAAGGCGCCGACATGGATGAAGGCGCCACGCGCCGAGAACACCTTGGTGAAGCCGAAGGCGGCGGCCAGGATCAGCACGAAGATGCACAGGCCGAGCACGCGCGCGTCACGGCCGAGCGGCGAGCGGCAGATCCCGTCGTAGATCAGCCAGCCGGCCGCGAGCCCGGCGACGGAAATGCCGATCGCCTCCCAGCGCGTCAGCGCCATGACCGACGGATCGATCAGATAGGCGTCGGCATGATAGTAATACTGCACGATCAGCAACAGGAAGCCGGTCATGAAAGTGAGATAGGCGTCCCACTTGAACCAGTGCAGGTGCGCCGGCAGATGCGGCGGCGCGACGGTGAATTTTTCGACGTGATAGAAGCCGCCGCCATGCACCTGCCACGCGGTGCCGTACACGCCCTCGCTTTTGCGCTCTTTGGTGTCGAGCGTGTAGTCGAGCGACATGAAATAGAATGACGTGCCGATCCAGGCGATGCCGACGATCATGTGCGCCCAGCGCACCAAGAGGTTCAGCCATTCGCCGAGGAACACGTCCATGGTCAGCTTCCGCGATAGACCGAATAACCGAATGGCGACAACAGCAGCGGCACGTGACTGTCCTGCTCGAGCGCGATCTCGACCGGAACGCGGTCGAGGAACGGCGGATCGGTCAATGCCGCCTTGGTGCTACGCAAGTAATCGCCAGCGTGAAATTCGAGCGCGTAGCGCCCGGCAGGACCGTCCCAGAGCGGACTGATCCGGCCGTCGGCATTGGTCACCGCCTCGGCCAGCACTGCGCTCTCGCCGGCGCGACGGAGAAGAACGCGCAAGCCCGCGGCGGGAGCGCCACGGGCGGTGTCGAGAACATGCGTTGTCAAACGCGGCATGGATATGGATCGCGATCTGTTCCCTACGGGATCAGGATCGACGAACCGGTCGTCCCGCGCCCTTCCAGATCGCGGTGCGCCTTCTGCGCATCCTTGAGCGCGTATTTCTGGTTGATCGGAATCTTCACCGCGCCGGAGCCGACCTTGTCGAACAGGTCCTGCGCAGTCGCGACCAGATCCTCGCGCTTCGCCACATAGTGGTTCAGCGTCGGGCGCGTGGCGAACAGCGACCCCTTGGTCTGCAGGATGTTGATGTTGAAGGCAGCGATCTGGCCCGAGGCGCTGCCGAAGCTCACGAACATGCCGAGCGGCCGGATACAGTCGAGCGAGGCCGGGAACGTGTCCTTGCCGATGCCGTCATAGACCACGTCGCAGAGCTTGCCGCTGGTGATCTCCTTCACCCGCTCGACGAAATTCTCGTCGCGATAGAGGATCGTGTGGTGCGCGCCATTCGCCTTGGCGAGCGCCGCCTTCTCCTTGGAGCCGACTGTGCCGATCACCGTCGCGCCGAGATGATTGGCCCACTGGCAAGCGATCAGGCCGACGCCGCCGGCGGCGGCATGGATCAGCGCGATGGTGCCCTTGCCGACCTTGAAGGTGCGGTTGAGCAGATACTGCACGGTCATGCCCTTGAGCATCATGCCGGCGGCCTGCTCGTAGCTGATATTGTCCGGCAGCTTGACGACGCGGTCGGCCGGCAATAGCCGCTCCGCCGCATAGGCGCCGAGCGCCACCACATAGGCGATGCGGTCGCCGACCTTGAAGTCGGTTACGCCGGGACCGACGGCGATCACCTCGCCCGCGCCTTCGTTGCCCGCCACGAACGGCAGGCCGACCGGCGACGGGTAAGCGCCCTCGCGGAAATAAGTGTCGATGAAGTTCACGCCGCAGGCATGCTGCTTGACCTTGATCTGCCCCTGACCCGGCGCCGGCACCTCGATATCCTCGAAGGTCAGGACATCCGGACCGCCAAGCTTGTGAACACGCACCGCTGCAACCATACCTGTGACTCCTGTCTCACGATCCGGGGTTTCGCGCGCGGATCATAGAGCATGATCCGGAAAAGTGCGAAGCGGTTTTCCGAAAAGACCATGCGCAAACAACACCCTGAAGCGCGTTGGCAACTGAAGCCAACGCGTTTGAAACGGGCCGGGCCCGAACACAAGCTGGCTTATTGCGACGCCTCGGGCTTCGGCCGGGTCAGCCCGACCCCGACGAAATAGATCGCGAGCCCGCAGAGCGCCATGGTGATCCAGGGTCCGGGCGTCAACCCACGATAGACGGCAACCACGGCCAGGATGGCCCACAGCGCGGTGGCTGCGAGCGTCAGCTTGCGCCAGCGCACGACCCGCACGGGATGCAGGAAGGCGATCGGCGCGAAGGTGAGCGCTGCGAGCACGGCCACCACCAGCGCGATCGCCCAAGACGGCGGCGCCAGCACGAACAGGTAGAACACCGCGAGATTCCATAGCGCGGGAAAACCGCGGAAATAATGGCCATCCATCTTCATCGCGCCGTCGGCGAAATATAACGCGCCGGTCACGACGATGACGATGCCGCAGGCGGCTGCGAGCGGCAGCGGCAGCATCCCGCTCATGGTCAGCGCATAGGCAGGCACGAAAACATAAGTGAGATAGTCGACCACCAGATCGAGCACATCGCCCGACCAGCGCGGCAACCGCTCGCCGATACGCAGCCGCCGCGCCAGCGGTCCATCGATGCCATCGACGATCAGCGCGAGGCCGAGCACGCCGAACATTGCCGGAAACGCGCCGAGCGTCGCCAGGATCAGCGCGACGAAGGCGAACGCGGCGCCCGACGCCGTCAGCACATGGACGGCGAATGCGCCGAGGTTAGCCCGAGAATCAACCATTGCCCCAGTCGATCTGGCAGATTTCGCACGACCGGCCGGCGAGATTCCAGTTGCGGCCGAAGCCGCGGAAGCGCGACTTGTCGGCCTTGGCGACGATCACGTCCGGCGCGATCCAGTACTGGCTGTTGCGGATGACGACATTCTGGTCGCTCTCCTTGCCCTTGACCGGGGTCAACGCGCCTTCGGCGAAACCGTCGATCTTGATGACGCGGGTGTCACCCTTGGTCTCGTAGCTGATCGGTGTCTGCCGCACGCCGAGGAAACTGCCGACCAGGATCGAGAGGAGATGCGTTGTGCCGCCGACCCGGCCGGTGAAGATGCGTGTCATCGCCCGCACCGCCTGCGCCGACGCCTTGTCATCGACGAACAGCGCCGCCGTCCAGTTGCCGCGCGACATGATGCCCGGCAGGTCCATCATCAGGCCGAGCTTGAGCCCGGCGAAATCCAGATCGTCGAAATGACCTTCGTCGATGCGGATGCCGGCCCAGGTCTGGCAGCGGTCCTCGGTCGGCGGGTGTTCGCCGAGCGACAGCACGCAGGGACAGAACACCGTGCAACTGCATGACAGCGCCAGTTCACCTTTGATCTTCCACCGCTCCACGATGTGCTCCCTACCCTGTGATCATATTTGTGATGACAAGTCCGACGCCGATGGCGATCAGCACAACGCCGCCGATCCGCGTCAGCCATTGGCCGGTGCCGAGTTTCTCCGCCGTCATGTAGATGGCCAGCGCCGCCATCCACACGACATTCATCGCGCCGCTGACGAACATCAGCGCCATCATCGCCCAGCAGCAGCCGAGGCAGTCGAGACCCTGACGAGCGCCGAGGCGGAACACGCCGCGCGGTGTCGTCGTCCAGTTGAGGAAGAAAAACGAAAACGGCTGCCGGCAGCGCGACAGACAGGCGTGCTTGAGGGTGGTGAACTGATAGAGGCCCGCGCCGACGAACGCCGCCGCCGTCAGCGGCTGGGTCCAGGCGGCGGGGACGAGACTGCCCAACGAGATTTGCGCCAACGCCGCGACAAGCGCCGCGCCAACCCAGACGGCGCAGTAACCAGCGGCGAGCACAAGCGGCGAGACGACCCGCTCGCTCTTGCGCGCGGCGGTCTCGGCGATCTCGGCGTAAGTGAGCAGCATCGGCGCAGCGGTCGGCAGCATCATCGCCAGAACCATGGCGAGCCAGAGCGCGACGATCAGCGTGGCGGACACATCGAACCGACCGCACAGGGCCGTCCACCACGATCCGCCGGTCTGTGCCAGCGCCCCGCCGAGCACGCTCCACCCCAGCGCCGTCAGCACGACGATGCAGCCGGTCGCGACGGCGCGGGGGCGCGCGGCGAGCCAACCGAGACGGGCCGCCCCCGGCGGCAGATGGGTCAAAGCATGATCGGTCATGATCCGCGCCTATCTCATGACCGGTAGCGGCGAAATGCAACCCGGCAACCGGTTCCGATCGGTGCTGTCCCGTGCTACCGACCGGATCATGAGCAGCATCGACAAAGCCCGGCCGGACATCGCCGTTGTCGGCGGCGGTCCCGCCGGCCTGATGGCGGCCCTGGCGCTGGCGACCGCCGGCGTGCCGGTGACGTTGGTCGCCCGCATGGCCACGGTCGATAACCGCACCAGCGCGCTGCTCGCCGGATCGGTGAGCGCGCTGGAGACCATCGGCGTCTGGCCGCGCTGCCGCGCGCAGTCCGCGCCGCTGTCGGTGATGCGCATCGTCGACGATACCGGACGGCTTGTCCGCGCGCCGGAGACGCGGTTCGATGCCGCCGAAATCAGTCTCGAGGCGTTCGGCTACAACATCGCCAACCGCGATCTGGTCGCGGCGATGCTGGAGACCGCGCGCACGCTTCCGGCGCTGACCATCGTCGATGATGTGGTCGGCGCGGTGGAGATCGGCGCCAGCAACGTGACGCTGACGCTCGCCGGCGGCGCGACGCTGACGCCGCGCCTCGTCATCGGTGCCGACGGACGGCGCTCGCTGTGCCGCGAGGCTGTGGGGATCGTGCTCGACACTCATGCCTATCCGCAATCGGCGCTGACGCTGACCTTCGCGCACAGCCGCGATCACGGTTTCACTTCGACTGAATTCCACACGCCGAGCGGTCCGTTCACGCTGGTGCCGCTGCCGGGCCGGCGCTCCAGCCTGGTCTGGGTGCTGCAACCGAAGGAGGCCGAGCGGATCGCCGCGCTGGATGACGCCGCGCTGGCCGCGCTGGTCGAGGAGCGCTCGCAGTCGATCCTCGGCAAGATCGCGCTCGATGGCGAGCGCGGGCTGTTCCCGCTGTCGGTCGCGACCGCGTCGCGCTTTGCTGCCAATCGGATTGCTCTCGTCGGCGAGGCGGGGCACATCATCCCGCCGATCGGCGCGCAAGGCCTCAATCTCGGTCTGCGTGACGCCGCCGCCATCGCGGAGATCGCCGCCGATGCGGTGCGGCGTGGCGACGATCCCGGCGCCGATGACGGCCTCTCCGCCTACGATCAGGCGCGGCGTCAGGACATCACGCGCCGCAGCCTCGCGGTCGATCTGCTCAACCGCTCGCTGCTCACGGATTTCCTGCCGGTGCAGAGCGCGCGCGGCGTCGGGCTCTATCTGCTCGACCGCATCGGGCCATTGCGCCGCGCGGTGATGCGCGAGGGCGTGGCACCGGCCGGCAGCGCGCCGCGGCTGATGCGCGGCGAGCCGGTCTGACGCGGATCACGGCGCGAACAGATTGACCGGCAGGTTGCCGGTTCGCACCAGCCACATCACTCCGGTCAGCGTCACGACCGAGACCGCTGTGCCAAACAGCACGGCGCTCGACGCTTCCTCGACCCAGGCGTTGTATTGCCGCGCGAACACGAACACGTTGAGCGCCGGCGGCAGCGATGCCATCAGGATCGCCGCGGCGACCCACACCGGATCGAACGGACCGAGCAGCGACAGCAGGACCAGCGCCATCGCCGGATGCAGGATCAGCTTGACGATCGCGAGCGCCGGAATTTCCACCGGCACGCGTTCCAGCGGCCGCAACGCGACGGTGACGCCGAGGGTGAACAGCGCGGTCGGCGCGGCCGCCGCCTGCAGAAATTCCAGCAGCCGGTCGAGCGCGACCGGCGGGTGAAACTGCAACGTCGCCGTCAGCACGCCGAGCGCGGACGCCACCAACAGCGGATGCGTGACAATGCGGCGGATCACCTGCAGCGCGATGGCCCCGGCCGACATCTCGCCGCGCATCGACAGCGCCATCAGGAACGGCACCGCCGAGAACAGAAAAATGTTGTCGAAGCAGAAGATCAGCGCGACCGGCACGGCCGCCGCCTGCCCCACCGTCGCCAGCGCGAGGCCCGGACCCATATAGCCGATATTGCCGTAGCCGCCGGCGAGCGCGGCGATGGTTGCGTCGCGCAGCCGGCCGGGGCGGAACAGGAGCCCGATCCCGAACGAGAGCGTGAACGCGAGGATGGTGCCGAGCGTCGTCGCGGTGATGAACGACACCTGCGCCAGTTGTTCGATCGGCGTCTTCGCGAGGATGCGGTAGAACAACGCCGGCAGCGACACATAGAGGATGAAGAAATCCATCCAGGCGAGCGCGGTGTGCGGGATGTTCTTCAGCTTGCCGCAAGCAAAGCCGATGAAGATCAGGCCGAAATACGGAAGCGCGAGATTGATGACGTCGATCACGGCAAAGGCTCCGGACGGCTCGCGCGGTTCGTGGCTGCGCCAAAAGTCGGCAGGCCGGTAGGCCGACCGACCTTGGCGTCACAGATGCTTTCCTCTAAACGGCAAGGAGCCGTTTTGGAAGATTGCCCGAACCGCCTTGTGGGGGACCGATGAAGCTTCCGCGTGATTTCTACCGGCCGCTGGCGACCGGCGCCCCGACCCCGTGGCGCGATCTGCCGGTCCGGCTGGAGCGCATGATCCATTTCGTGCCGCCGCATCTGGAGAAATTCCGGGCCAAGGTTCCGGACCTGATCCGCGACGTCGATGTGGTGCTCGGCAATCTCGAGGACGCGATCCCGGCCGACGCCAAGGAGGCGGCCCGCCGCGGCTTCATCGAGATGGCGAGCCTTGACTACGGCAAGACCGGCTTGTGGACCCGGATCAACGCGCTCAATTCGCCATGGATGCTCGATGACCTGATGGAGATCGTCGCCGCCGTCGGCAACAAGCTCGACGTGGTGATGGTGCCCAAGGTCGATGGCCCGTGGGATATCCATTACGTGGACCAGTTGCTGGCGCAGCTCGAAGCCAAGCATGGCGTGCGCAAGCCGATCCTGATCCACGCGATCCTGGAAACGGCGCAGGGCGTCAACAATGTCGAGGCGATCGCCGTCGCCTCGCCGCGCATGCACGGCATGTCGCTCGGCCCGGCCGATCTCGCCGCCTCGCGGGCGATGAAGACCACGCGCGTCGGCGGCGGTCATCCGGACTATGCGGTGCTCGCTGATGCCGCCGGCGATGCCGCGCGACCGCGCTACCAGCAGGATTTGTGGCACTACACGCTCGGCAAGATGGTCGACGCCTGCGCCGCTGCCGGCATCAAGCCGTTCTATGGGCCTTTTGGCGATTTCAGCGACGCCGCCGGCTGCGAGAGCCAGTTCCGCAACGCCTTCCTGATGGGCTGCGCCGGCGCGTGGTCGCTGCACCCCTCGCAGATTGCCATCGCCCGCAAGGTGTTCGCGCCGGACCCGGCCGAGGTCATTTTTGCCCGCAAGATCCTTGCCGCGATGCCGGACGGCGCCGGCGCGGTGATGATCGACGGCAAGATGCAGGACGATGCGACCTGGAAGCAGGCCAAAGTGGTGGTCGATCTGGCCAAACTGGTGATCGCCAAGGAACCGGAGGCCGCGGCTCGCTACGGGTTCGACCGGGACGCTTAGGCCGGAAATGGCGGCAAATGGGGCCATGGGGACGGACTGGCGCCCGCCTTATTCCTGCGCTATGCGGATTCGATGAAAATACCAGTCAAAGCTGATGTGCTGACGACGATGCCGAAGACCCGCACCGCCAAATATGCCATCGGCCAGGTCGTGCGGCACCGCGTTTATCCGTTCCGCGGCGTGGTGTTCGACATCGATCCGATTTTCGCCAACACCGACGAATGGTGGGAGTCGATCCCGGAGAACGTGCGGCCGAGCAAGGACCAGCCGTTCTATCATCTGTTCGCGGAGAACGCGCAAACCGAATACATCGCCTATGTGTCGGAGCAGAACCTGCTGCCCGACACGTCCGGCGAGCCGATCCGCCACCCGCAGGTCGCGGAGGAATTCGAGAAGAACGAGAACGGCGGCTACCGACCCCGGCGCGGACCGCTCAACTGATCCGGCGTATCGCCCTCTCAAAAACAAAAAGGCGCGGCTCAAGCCGCGCCTTTCGCATTTCGGGTATCGCGCCGCTTACTGCTTCGGCGCAGCCGGAGCGCCGGCGGCCGGAGCCTGCTGGCCTTCCATCTTCTTGCGGGCTTCCTCGGCCTTCTTCTGCAGTTCTTCCTGCAGCTTGCGCTGCTGCTCGGCGAACACCTTCTCGTCGGTCGCCGGGCCGTCATAGGCCTTGGCGAAATCGACGAGCGGCAGCGGCAGGCTGATCGGCGCGCCGTTCATGTTGATCGCCTGGACGGTGATCTGCTGCCCCTTCTTCATCCGGTTGATCAGGTCCGCGGTCGCTTCGTAGTCCGACATGCAGCCGTTCGGCACGCAGGTCACATACGGCGCGGTCGCCGGCTGGCCTTGATCGACGATCAGGCGGGTGCCGTGCTGGAGGTGCATGCCCGGCGGGACGGTGACGCGCAGGATCTTCTGCGGCGAACCTTCCGGCTCGATCAGGGCGACCGCCACGACCGGCATGCCGTTCTCGATGCGGCCGTCCTTGGCGACGACGCAGACCTGCTTGGCGGCGGCATCCGGACCCTTGCCGCAGACCTTCATCCACGGCGAGTAGAGCAACTGCGGCACCTCCGGAGCACCGGCCTGCTGCTGCGGGGCAGGCTGCTGCGCCTGAGGCTGGGCCGGCGCGGCAGGCTTCGGCGCGGCGCGCGGAGCGGCCGGCTTGGCCGGCTGCTGCTGCGCGACGGCAGCGGAGCCCATCAGCACCGAAAGCGCCGCCGCCACAGTCCAAGCGATCGGCCGGGCCGATGCGATCCGATAATCCATGCGAAAATTCCCTTTAATGTTCGCCTTTTTGGCGCGGCCCGCAGGCGGCGCGATGGCGTCCCCTCGCTGGTCTGTCAGGGTCAAATACGGCGACAGCGTGACGCCGCGCGCTGCTGATAGCGGATATTGCCGCGCCGATAAAGCGCCGAAACGGCGCCGGCATGGAAACCGCGACGATCCCACGCGTTTCCCCCCGCGTCGCGATCGGCCGGAGCCATCACCTCCATGTTACCTTTGAAGGTAACTCCGGCGAATCGCAGGTCCAGACGCGCATCGTGACCGCACATCGACCCATGCTTCCCCTGTCCTTGCCCCGCTCCGACCCCGGCGCGGCGGACCGGCGGACCGTGCTCCGGTTCATGCTGGGCGGCGCGTGCAGTCTTCCGGCCGCGGCGCTGCTCGGCCGGCCGGCGCGCGCGGCCGACGCTGCCCACGCCATCGCCATGCACGGACAGCCCGCCCAACCGGCCGGCTTTTCCCACATGGCCTATGTGAATCCCGCCGCGCCCAAGGGCGGCCGGCTGGTGCAAGGCGTGCTCGGCACCTTCGACAGCCTCAATCCCTTCGTCGTCAAAGGGCTGCCGGCGCAAAGCCTGCGCGGCTACGTGGTCGAGAGCCTGCTGGCGCGCGGTTACGACGAACCGTTTACGCTTTACGGCTTGCTGGCGCAGAGCATCGAGACCGATGACGCGCGCAGCTATGCCACCTTCACGCTCGATCCGCGCGCCCGCTTCTCCGATGGCAAGCCGGTGACGCCGCAGGACGTGATCTTCTCCTGGGAAATCCTGCGCGACAAAGGCCGTCCGAATTTTCGCACCTACTACGCCAAGGTGACGAAGGCCGAGGCGATCGGCGCGCGCACCGTCCGCTTCGATCTTTCGCAAGCCGACGACCGCGAACTGCCGCTGATCCTCGGTCTGATGCCGATCCTGGCAAAACACGCGATCGATCCGGCGACGTTCGAGGATACGACCTTCACGCCGCCGGTCGGCAGCGGCCCTTATGTGGCGGGCGACGTGCAGCCGGGCCGCGGCGTCACCTTCCGCCGCGATCCGAATTACTGGGGCCGCGATCTCGCGATCAATCGCGGTCTGTGGAATTTCGACGAGATCCGCTTCGACTACTACCGCGACGGCAACACGCATTTCGAGGCATTCAAGAAAGGACTCTGCGACGTGCGCGCGGAGCTCGACCCGACCCGCTGGGAAACCGGCTACGACTTTCCCGCCGCGCGCGACGGACGCGTGGTGCAGGAGCGGTTTCCGACCGGATTGCCCAAGGGCATGTCCGGCTTCGTGTTCAACACGCGCCGCCCGGTCTTCGCCGATGCACGCGTGCGCGAGGCGATCCTGACGCTGTTCGACTTCGAATGGGTCAACCACAACTTCTTCTTCGACCAGTACCGGCGCACCGCGAGCTATTTCGAGGGATCGGAACTGTCGGCGCGCGGCGTCACCGCCGACGCGCGCGAGCGCGCCCTGCTCGCCCCGTTCGGCGACGCGGTGCGTCCCGACATCCTCAACGGCACCTGGCAGCCGCCCGTCACCGACGCGAGCGGCCGCGACCGCAAGACGCTACGCCGGGCGCTGACGCTGCTCAAACAGGCAGGCTACGACCTCAAGGGCACGGAGCTGCGCAAGCATGGCAGCGGTGAACCGTTGAACTTCGAGATCCTCGCGACAACGCGCGATCAGGAGCGGCTTGGCCTCGCGTTTTCCCGCGATCTCAAGCGCGCCGGAATCGCCGTCGAGGTCCGCATGGTCGATGCCGTGCAGTTCGACCGACGCCGCATCGCCTACGATTTCGACATGATGGAGTATCGTTGGGACCAGTCGCTGTCGCCCGGCAACGAGCAAGCCTTTTACTGGGGCTCCGCCGCCGCGGACGTCGACGGCACGCGCAACTATATGGGCGTACGCTCGAAAGCCATCGACGCGATGATCGCGGCGCTGCTGGCGGCCCGTGAGCGCACGGAATTCGTCGCCGCCGTGCGCGCGCTCGACCGGCTGCTGATGTCCGGCTTCTACGTCGTGCCGCTATTCCATTTGCCGCAGCAGTGGGTGGCGCGCTGGACCACCATCCGCCATCCCGAGCGTACCGCGCTGTTCGGCTATCTGCCGGAGACGTGGTGGTCCGCTAAAGTGTCGCCATGATTCTCGACGCCCATCAGCGCGCGCGGGCTAACGCAGACGGTCCGGGCCTGACGCTCGACGACCTGTTCCGCCGCGCCGCGATCCGTCGGCCGCAGGCGGTCGCGCTGTGCGATCCGGCCGACCGCGAGGCCTTTACCGGCACGCCGGCCCGATCGCTGACCTATGTCCAGATCGACAACGCGGCGTCGGCGCTGGCCGCAAGGTTGCGCGCGCTGGGGCTGCGCAACGACACCGTCGTTGCCTATCAACTGCCCAACACGGTCGAGAGCATCGTCACGCTGCTCGGAATCCTGCGCGCCGGCATGATCGCCGCGCCGCTGCCGCTGCTCTGGCGCGCCGACGAGATCGCGATGGCGCTGGCGCGTTGCGGCGCCACCATGCTGATCGGCATGACGCGGATCGGTGCCGTCGATCATCGGGCCATCGCGTTGCAAGCCGCTGCGGCGCATTTCCCGCTGCGGCATGTCGGGCTGTTCGGCACCGGCGATCATGACGGCACCGTCCCGTTCGACGACGTGCTGACGGCGCCGAGCGCGGCCTTCGCCATCGGACCGCGCGCGGGCGACGCCGCCGCCCATGTCGCCATCGTCACCTTCGAGAGCTGGACCGACGGGCCGGTCGCGGTGGCGCGCAGCCATCGCCAGTTTGAAGCGGCAGCAGCCGCTTTGCCGGCAAACACGCCGGGCGCGATGCTGACGACGGTCGCGCTGTCGTCGTTCGCGGGGCTTTCGCTCGCCTTGCTGCCATGGCTCATGGGCGACATGCGGCTCGTCCTGCATCACGCATTCGATTTGCCGGCGCTGCAGCGCCAGCGCGAGGAGCACCGCTGCGCGACGCTGGTCGTACCGGGTTCCGCGCGCGAAGTGCTGACGGCGGCCGGCGCTTTCGCCCCCGGCAACGGCCTGCAGCGCATCGTCTCGCTGTGGCGCGCGCCGGCGATGCCACAAGATGCGCCGGCGCAGCCGGATATCGCCCATGTCAATGTCACGAGCATCGGCGAGTTCGCGCTCGATCCCGCGCCCTTGATGGTGCGGCGAACGCCGGCCGGAACGCTGGCGCTCGGCGGCGACATGGTCCCGACCGGCGTCTTCCCGCCCGGCGCGGACCGCAGCAGCCCCCACGTGCTGTCGGTCGGCGACGACGGCATGGTGGAGACCGGCTATGCGTGTCCGGACGACCGCGGCTCGCTGGCCGCGGCGGCGCCGCGCGGCCTGGTCACGATCGGCGGCTACCGGCTCAATCCGGCCGATCTCGCGCAGCATGCGCGTCCCGCCGACCCGCAGGCCACCGTGGTGGCGCTGCCCCATGCGCTGCTCGGCAACCGGCTCGCCGGCACGGCGGCGAACCCGGCATCGGCACAGGCCGCGCTGGCCGAGCGCCACCCCCTGCTCGCCGATGCCTTCCGCACGCCGCGCACGGCTGCGTGATCGCGCGGTTGCGCCGGCCCGGCCGCGCGCCTAGCTTCCCTGAAAAGCGAGGTCCGCCATGGCTGCTCCCGTTCGCATCGACGTCGTGTCCGATATCGTCTGTCCCTGGTGCTTCATCGGCAAGCGCCGGTTGGAAAAGGCCATCGCGCAAATCCCCGACGTGCCGGTCGAGGTGCATTTCCGGCCCTACTATCTCAACGACTGGATTCCCCGCGAAGGTATCTCGCGCAACGATTACCTGACGCAGAAATTCGGCTCGCCGGAGCGTTACAGCGGCATCGCCACCCGCGTCGCCGCAACGGCGGCACAGGACGGGCTCGTCTACGACAAGGACCACATCAGCCGTCAGCCGAACACCATCGACGCACACCGGCTGATCCGCTGGGCCGATGCGAAGGGTCTCGCGCCGCAGATGAAGCAGCGGCTGATGGACATGTATTTCACCGAAGGCGCAGACCTCACCGATCGCGAGGTGCTGGTGCAAGCTGCCGCCGACGTCGGCCTCGATGCCGCGACCGTGCGCGCCGACCTCGCCACCGACAAGGACGAAGCCGAGATCGAGCAGGAAGTCGAACAGGCCAAAGCCGCCGGCATTCAGGGCGTGCCGTTCTATATCCTCGCCGGGAAATACGGCATCTCCGGCGCGCAGGATCCCGCGACACTCGCGCAAGCGATCCGGCAGGTAGCCGAGGAGCAGAACGCCGCGGCGCAGTAAGCTCTACGCCGCTTTCTTCTTCGCCTTGTCGGCGATGCCGGCGAGGCTGCGCAGGATCGCTGTGGTGCCCTTGAGGCGGTCTTCCGCCTCCTGCCAGTCGGCCAGGAACACCACCTTCATATCCGGTCGCACTTTGGCGTCGCGGCCGCGCTCGCTGATGAAGGCGATCAGTTTCTGCGGATCGGCGAATTCGTCGTTGCGGAACGAGATCACCGCGCCCTTCGGGCCGGCGTCGATCTTCTCGACATTGGCGCGGCGCGCCAGCGCCTTGATCGCCACCAGCGACAGGAGATGTCCGACCTCCTCCGGTGATGGCCCGAACCGGTCGACCATCTCGGCGGCAAAGCCGTCGATCTCGCGTTCGTCCTCCATCTCGGCGAGACGGCGATAGAGCGAGAGCCGCACCGAGAGATCGGCCACGTAATCCTCCGGAATGAGCACCGGCGTGCCGATGGTGATCTGCGGCGCCCACTTGTCCTCGACGATATCGGTGAGACCCGCCTTGAGACTGAGCACCGCCTCTTCCAGCATCTGCTGGTAAAGCTCGAAGCCGACTTCCTTGATGTGACCTGATTGCTCATCACCCAGAAGGTTGCCCGCGCCGCGAATGTCGAGGTCGTGGGAAGCAAGCTGGAAACCGGCGCCGAGGGTGTCGAGCGACTGCAACACCTTGAGCCGCTGCTCCGCCTGCGGCGTGATCTTGGCGTTCGCCGGCAAGGTCAGCAGCGCATAGGCGCGCAGCTTCGAGCGACCGACACGGCCACGCAACTGGTATAGCTGCGCCAGACCGAAGCGGTCGGCGCGATGCACGATCAGCGTGTTGGCGGTCGGAATGTCGAGGCCGGATTCAACGATGGTGGTCGACAGGAGCACGTCGAACCGTCCCTCGTAGAACGCCGACATGATGTCCTCGAGCACGGTCGGCGCCATCTGCCCGTGCGCGACGGCGACCTTCACCTCCGGCACATTCTTGTCGAGGAAGTCCTTGGCCCCGGCGAGATCCTCGATACGTGGCACCACATAGAACGACTGGCCGCCGCGATAGCGCTCGCGCAGCAACGCTTCGCGCACCACCAGCGGATCGAACGGCGAGATGAAGGTGCGCACCGCGAGCCGGTCGACCGGCGGCGAGGCAATGATCGACAGATCGCGCACGCCGGTGAGTGCAAGCTGCAAGGTGCGCGGGATCGGTGTCGCGGTGAGCGTCAGCACATGCACCTCGGCGCGGAGCTGCTTGAGCTTCTCCTTATGCGCCACGCCGAAATGCTGTTCCTCGTCGATGATGAGCAGGCCAAGGTCTTTGAAATGGACGTTCTTGCCGAGCAGCGCATGGGTGCCGACGACGATGTCGATCTTGCCCTCGGCCAGACCCTTCTTGGTTGCCGACAGTTCGGCGGCCGAGACGAGCCGCGACGCCTGACCGAGCTTCACCGGAAAGCCGTGAAACCGCTCGGTGAAGGTCTTGTAGTGCTGGCGCGCGAGCAACGTCGTCGGCACCACGACCGCGACCTGCTTGCCGGCCATCACCGCGGCGAAGGCCGCGCGTAACGCGACCTCGGTCTTGCCGAAGCCGACGTCGCCGCACACGAGCCGGTCCATCGGACGACCGGCGGTGAGATCGCCGAGCGCGGCGTCGATGGCGTTCTGCTGGTCCTCGGTTTCCTCGTAAGGGAAGCCGGCGCAGAATTCGTCGTAGGCGCCCGCGTTGACCGCGAGCTTCGGCGCCTCGCGCACCTGCCGCGCAGCCGCGACCTTGATCAGCTCCCCGGCCATGGCGAGGATGCGCGCCTTCATCTTCGCCTTGCGCGCCTGCCAGTTGCCGCCGCCGAGGCGATCCAACTCGACCTTGCTGTCCTCGTTGCCGTAGCGCGACAGCAGGTCGATGTTCTCGACCGGCAGATAGAGCTTCGCGCCCTCGGCGTAATGTAGTTCGAGGCAGTCGTGCGGAGCGCCGGCGACGTCGATGGCGGTCAGACCGATGAAGCGGCCGATACCGTGATCCACATGCACGACGAGATCGCCGGCGGCGAGGCTCGACACTTCCGAGATGAAGTTGTCGGCGCGTTTCGCTTGCCGACGCGGCCGCGCCAGACGGTCTCCAAGAATATCCTGCTCGCCGATGACGGCCGTGTTCTCGGTCTCGAAACCTGCCTCGATACCGAGCACCGCGAGCGCGACCGCCGGTGGCTCGCAGGCCCGCGCCTCGTCCCAGGAGCGCACCGGCGTCAGCCGCGCGATACCGTGGTCGGCGAGCACATGGCGCATGCGCTCGCGCGCGCCCTCGCTCCACAGCGCGACGGTGACGCGCTTGCCGTTATCTTGCAGCGCGCGCACATGCGCCGTCACCGCGTCGAACACATTGGTGTCGGGGATTGCGCGTTCCGCCGCGAAGCTGCGGCCCGGCCGGATGCCGGTGTCGATCACCCGCTCCGCCTCCGGCGCATCGAACGGCGTCAGCGTGACGTGTGGAGCCTTGGCGACGCGCTCCGCCCACTCCGCCTCCCCGAGATAGAGGCGATCGACCGGCAACGGACGATACGGTACGCCCACCTTGTCGGCGAGCGCCTGCTCGCGCGCGTCGTGATAATCCCTGATCTGTTCGAAGCGCTCGCGCGCGGCGTCCTCCACCAGCGGCTCGAACGCGACCGGCGCGCCGGGCAGATAATCGAACAGCGTGTCCATGCCGTCATGGAACAGCGGCAGCCAGTGCTCCATGCCGGGATAGCGGCGGCCCTCGCTGACCGCTTCGTAAAGCAGATCGTCCGGCGTCGGCGCGCCGAACTGCGCCACATAGCCGGTGCGGAATTTGCGGATCGTGTCGCTGGTGAGCTGGAATTCCGACACCGGCACCAGATCGAGCCGGCGCATATCCATCTCGGTGCGCTGGGTTTGCGGATCGAAGCTGCGGATCGTCTCCAGCGCATCGCCGAAGAAATCGAGCCGCACCGGCAGATCGAGCCCCGGCGGAAACAGATCGAGGATACCGCCGCGCACCGCATAATCGCCCGGCTCCCGCACCGTCGAGGCACGCGTATAGCCGTTCAGCTCCAGCCATTGCGCGATCTTGTCCATGCCGATGACGTTGCCCGGCGCAGCGGACAAAGCCTGCCGCTGCACGAGATTGCGCGCCGGCACGCGCTGGGTCGCGGCATTGACGGTCGTCAGCAGGATCGCCGGCTTGTCGCGGCCCTCGACGCGCGCGAGCCGCGACAAGGTGAGCACGCGCTGCGCCAGCACGGCGGCATGCGGCGACACGCGATCATAGGGCAGACAGTCCCACGCCGGGAATTCCAGCGTCTCGATATCCGGCGCGAAGAACGACAGCGCGCGGGCCAGCGCATTCATGCGCGGCCCGTCGCGGCATACGACAGTGAGGCTCGTCGCCGGCGCATCGGGCTTCGCCGCAACGGCACGCGCAAGATCGGCGAGCACCAACCCTTCCGCGCCATCGCTCACATGGGTGAGCGTGACCGGGCGGCCGGGCGCCAGCAGCGTGGCGGGCGATGCACTGGAACGGAAAGGCTTCACGGGACTTCAACTCAATCGAGAGACAGATGGTAATCGCGCATGCGGCGAAACAGCGGCGTGTCGTAGTCGGGGGGCGCTGCGCGTTCGCCGATGACCCAGTTGAGGAGATCTGCGTCCGGCACTTCGATCAGCCGTTCCAGTTCGGTCAGTTCGGCGTCGGTCAGCGTGGCGATATGCGCATCGGCGAACCCGCCCATGATCAGATCGGTCTCGCGGATGCCGCGATGCCAGCAACGAAACAGCAGGCGGCGGCGGCGCGGATCCAGCCCTTCGCTCGACACGGTCGTTCCGGTCATGGTTTGTCCTCGCCCCTGAGCAACGCCAAAAGCCCGGACGGTGCCGGGTCGGGGTTATATAAACGGCGGCGCGGCGATTACCAGCCGCACCACCGATTATTCAAAGAAGCTTTAGTCCTGCCTCAGTCGAGCTTGACGCCGGCAGCACGCACCGCGTCGCCCCACTTGGTGATCTCCGACTGGACGAAGCGGCCGAGATACTCGGACGAACGCCGGTCTTTCGCCACGATCACCGCGCCGAACGATTCCAGCTTGGCGCGCACCGCGGGATCGTCCATCGCCGCCACGGTCGCCGCCTGCAACTTGGCGACGACGGCATCCGGCGTCTTGGCCGGGAAGAAATTCGCGGTCCAGGTCGAGGCGTCGATCCCCTTGAGGCCACGCTCCTGCGCCGTCGGCAGGTCCGGCAGCACCGGCGTGCGCGATGACGCCAGCGTCGCGATCGCCTTCACCGTGCCGGAGCGGATATTCGACACCGCCGTCACCGCGATCTCGCACTGGAAGTCGAGCCGGCCGGCCTGCAGATCCTGCATCGCCAGCGCCGTGCCGCGATACGGCACATGCTGGATATTGGTCCCCATCGCGCCATTGAGCATCACGCAGCCGAGATGCGCGGCCGAGCCGATGCCGGCCGAGCCGAAGTTGAGTTTGTTCTGGTTCGCCTTGGCGTAGGCGACGAACTCTTCCATGGTCGAGGCTGGAAAATCCTTGCGGGTGATGAGCACCAGCGGGATTTCCGCGATCAGCGCCACCGGCGCGAACCCCTTCACCGGATCGTACGGCGGCTTGCTGCCGAGCAGTTGCGGATTGGCATGGGTCGCGACGGTGCCGAGCAGGAAGGTGTAGCCATCGGGCGCGGCGTTGACGACGCGCGCGCCACCGACCGTTCCGCCGCCGCCGCCGACATTCTCCACCACCACGCGCTGGCCGAGCGCATTGCCCATCCGCTCCGCCAGCACGCGGCCGAACACGTCGATCGGGCCGCCCGCAGCCGCCGCGACCACCATGGTCACCGGCCGTTCCGGCCATTCGGCCCGGCTTGCGGTTCCGGTGACACTCAACGCCAGCAGCGCGGCAAGGACAACACGCACCCCAGTCATCGTTCAACCCCTTCTGTGTTCGATCCGAAAAATCAGCTACCACATCGCATGGAACCAGGACGCGCGAAACCTGCTCATGCGGCCCGCCAAGCTTAATCCCCTGTTTGCGTCGCTGACGAGCCTGCCGGGCGTTGGCCCGAAGCTTGATAAGCTTTACCGCAAGCTGCTCGACCGTGAGGTGCCGCATGTGGCGGACCTGCTGCTGCATCTGCCGTCGGGTGCGGTCGATCGCCGCGCGCAGCCGAAGCTCAACGAGGTTGTACCGGGAGCACTGGTGACGGTATCGGTCACCATCGATGCACATCGTCCGCCGCCACCGCATCGCAGCCGCGCGCCCTACCGGATCGACACTAGCGACGATACCGGCACGCTGACGCTGACGTTCTTCCACGCGCGCGGCGATCAGTTGCGCAAGCAATTGCCCGAGGGCGAGCGTCGCTACGTCTCAGGCACCGTCGAACTCTATGACGGCGAGTTGCAGATGGTGCATCCCGACCGGGTGGTGGACGAACAGGGGTTCGCCACGTTGCCGCTGGTCGAGCCGATCTATCCGCTCACCGAAGGCTTGGCGCTCGGCAATATCCGCCGCGCGATGCAGGGCGCGCTCGCAGTGCTGCCCGATCTGCCGGAATGGCAGGACGAAGCATGGCTCTCGCGCGAACAGTGGCCGTCCTTTGCCGATGCGCTGCGCCATCTGCATCAGCCGGCGGAGCCGACCGATATCGCGCCAGAAAGCGCGGCGTGGAACCGCCTCGCCTATGACGAACTGCTGGCGGGGCAACTCGCGCTCGCGCTGGTGCGCGCGCATATGCGTGAGCTCGCCGGACGCGGCAGCGCCAGCGAGGGTGTGCTGCGGCAGAAGGTCATCGAGGCGCTGCCCTATTCTCTGACGCCGTCGCAAGCACGCGCCGTCGACGACATCGTCAACGACCTCGCGTTGCCGCATCGCATGCTGCGGCTCGTGCAGGGCGACGTCGGCTCCGGCAAGACCGTGGTGGCGCTGATCGCCGCGGCAACGGTGATCGAGGCCGGCAGGCAGGCGGCGATCATGGCGCCGACGGAAATCCTCGCGCGCCAGCATTTCAACACCATCGCCCCGCTCGCCAAGGCGGCGGGTCTGCGCGTCGCGGTGCTGACCGGTCGCGACCGCGGCAAGGACCGCGCCGAGATGCTGGAACGGCTCGCCATCGGCGACATCGATCTGATCGTCGGCACCCATGCGCTGTTTCAGGACGATGTGGCGTTCAAGGATCTGGCGCTGGCGATCGTCGATGAACAACACCGCTTCGGCGTGCATCAGCGGCTCGCGCTGACCCGCAAGGGCGAAGCCGTCGATGTGCTGGTGCTCACCGCCACGCCGATCCCGCGCACATTGGTGCTGACCTTCTTCGGCGACATGGATGTGTCCGAATTGCGGGAGAAGCCAGCCGGCCGGCAGCCGATCGACACCCGCGTGATCGCGCTCGACCGGTTGAGCGAGGTGGAAGATGCGGTCGGCCGCGCGCTGGCGGAAGGCCGGCGCTGTTACTGGGTCTGCCCGCTGGTCGAGGAATCCGAAAAGAGCGATCTTGCCGCCGCCGATGCGCGCTTCAAGGACTTGCAGGCGCGGTTCGGCGACGCGGTCGACCTCATCCACGGCAAGATGAAATCGGCGGAGAAAGACCGGGCGATGGCGCGCTTCGCCGCCGGCGAGACGTCGCTGCTGGTCGCCACCACCGTGATCGAGGTCGGCGTCGACGTGCCGGAAGCGACGATCATGGTGATCGAGCACGCCGAACGCTTCGGCCTGTCGCAATTGCACCAATTGCGCGGCCGCATCGGCCGCGGCTCCGGCCGCTCCACCTGCCTGCTGCTCTACAAATCGCCGCTCGGCGAAACCGCCAAGGCGCGGCTCGCGATCCTGCGCGACAGCGAGGACGGTTTCCGCATCGCCGAGGAGGATTTGCGGCTGCGCGGCGAAGGCGATTTGCTCGGCACGCGGCAGAGCGGCGTTCCCGGATTTCGCGTCGCGCAACTGCAAGTGCACGGCAAGCTGCTCGGCCCGGCGCGGGACGATGCCGCGCTGGTCCTGACACGCGATCCGCAACTGACCTCGCCGCGCGGCGAGGCGCTGCGTCACCTGCTCTATCTGTTCGAGAAGGACGAAGCGATCAAGCTGATCCGCGCGGGATGAGCCGGCTTTACTGCGCCGGCACTTGCTCGCGCGCGGCCTGCGCGGCTTTCGCCTGCGCGGCGAGCGCCGCGAGCTTCGCCTGATCGGCGCCCTGCGGCGCGCCGCTCGCCATGCCGGCCGACATCAGCAGCGTCATCGCCTGCTCCACCGGCAGATCGATCGGAATGATCGACGAGCGCGGCGCGTAGAAATAAAAGCCGGTCGTCGGGTTCGGCGCGCAGGCGAGGAACGCCGAGACATGCTCGCCTTCCGGCAAGCCGGCGGTGACCAGCGGTCCGGGCGGCTGCGACAGGAACACCAGCGACCATAGGCCGGGCGCGGGAAACTCCACCAGCGCCACCTGCCGGAAGCTCGAACCGGATTTCGAGAACAGCGTCTCGAAGATCTGCTTCATGGTGCGGTAGACCGGCCGGATGATCGGCATCCGCGTGACGATCGCCTCGCCGAACTCCACGAGCTTGCGGCCGACGAGATTGGCGGTGAGGAAGCCGAGCAAGGTCAGCGCCACCACGGCGATCACCAGGCCGGTGCCGGGAATATGCACCGGCGCATAGGTCTCGATCCGCAGCGCCGGCGGCACGAACGGGCGGACGAGATCGTCCACCCAGTTGATGAACCACCACGCCAGATAGGCGGTGACGAAGATCGGCCCGGCGACGATCAGGCCGGTGAGAAAATAATTACGAATGCGGCCGGCGAAGCTGGTCTGCGGCGGCGGCTCGGGACTGATCGGCGGCTCGATAACCTGGTTCATGCCGGGAGCTTACTCGACCGTCACGGATTTCGCGAGGTTGCGCGGCTGGTCGACGTCCGTCCCCATCACCGCGGCGGTATGATAGGCGATGAGCTGGATCGGGATCGCATAAACGAGCGGCGTCACCGACAGCGGCATTTCCGGCATGGTCAGGGTGACAAGCGATTCCGTCGCGCCTTCCGCAACGCCCTTCGGATCGGAAATGAGGATGATCTGGCCGCCGCGCGCCGCCACCTCCTGCATGTTCGACACGGTCTTCTCGAACACCGCCGCCGGCCGATAGGCGCGGCGCGACAGTTCCACCATGTCCTGCAGGTTCGATTTGGTCTTCTCGAAACCTTGATCGTAGGGCGCGATCACCACCACCGGCACGGTCTCGTCGATCAGCGCGATCGGCCCGTGCTTGAGTTCGCCGGCGGCATAGCCCTCGGCGTGGATATAGGAGATTTCCTTGAGCTTGAGCGCGCCTTCGAGCGCGATCGGGAAACTCGTACCACGGCCGAGATAAAGCGCGTCCTTGCACTTCGCCAGCGTATGCGCGAGCTGCTCCACCTGCGGCTCGATGGCGAGCGCCTCCGACATATGCCGTGGCGTCTCGATCAGCGCACGTACCAGAATGCGCTCATCCTCGCGCGACAGTGTGCCCCGCGCACGGCCGGCGGCGATGGCGAGACAGGCGAGCACCGCGAGCTGGCAGGTAAACGCCTTGGTCGAGGCAACGCCGATCTCCGGACCGGCGAGCGTCGGCATCACCACGTCGCTCTCGCGGGCGATGGTCGAGGTCGGCACGTTCACAACCGACAGGACGTGCTGCTTGTGCTCCTTGGCGTAGCGGAGCGAGGCCAGCGTGTCCGCCGTCTCGCCGGACTGCGACACGAACACCGCGAGATTGCCGGGATCGAGCGGCACGTCGCGATAGCGGAATTCCGAGGCCACATCGATCTCGACCGGCAACCGGGCGAAACGTTCGAACCAGTATTTGCCGACGAGGCCGGCGTAATAGGCGGTGCCGCAGGCCGACAGCGACACGCGCTTGAGGTTCTTGAAATCGAACGGCAGCGCGTGCGGCAGGTCGATCTTCTCCTCGGCCATGTCGATGTAGTGGGCGAGCGTGTGACCGACCACTTCCGGCTGCTCGTGGATCTCCTTGGCCATGAAGTGCTTGTGATTGCCCTTGTCGATCAAGGCCGCCGACGCGGCGGTCTTGATCACCGGACGTTCCACCGCCTTGCCGTCGGCGTCACGCACCGCGACGCTGTCGTGGGTGAGTACCACCCAGTCGCCGTCGTCGAGATAACTCACCCGGTCGGTGAACGGCGCAAGCGCGATCGCGTCCGAGCCGAGATACATCCGCCCCTCGCCGTAGCCGATCGCAAGCGGCGAGCCGCGCCGCGCGCCGATCATCAGATCGGTTTCGCCGGCGAACAGGAAGGCGAGCGCGAACGCGCCGCGCAGTTGCCCGAGCGTCGCCGCCACCGCATCGACCGGCGACTTGCCGCGCTTCAATTCGCGGGTAACGAGATGCACCACCACTTCGGTGTCGGTCTCGCTGCCGAAGGTCGCGCCCTCGCGGATCAGCTCTTCGCGCAGCTCGCGGAAATTCTCGATGATGCCGTTGTGCACGACGGCGACCTTGTCGGTCGCGTGCGGATGCGCGTTGTTCTCGGTCGGCTTGCCGTGGGTTGCCCAACGGGTGTGGCCGATGCCGACGCTCCCTTGCAGCGGCTCGCGTTCCAGCCGACCTTCGAGCGCGCTCAATTTGCCCTCGGCGCGACGGCGCGTCAGCGTGCCGCCGTTCTCCAGCGTGGCAACGCCCGCGGAATCGTAGCCGCGATATTCAAGCCGCTTCAGCGCATCGACGAGCTGCCCCGCGACCGGCTCACGGCCGAGAATTCCGACAATTCCGCACATGCCCTCAGTCCAGTCCCCGAAACCTATCCGATATGGCGCTCTGCTCTATCCGCTGCAACCGCCGCAGCGGAAATCACATCGCATTGCGGCATGTGACAGCCTTAACCGTGCAGCCTTAACGATCCGGCCATCAGGTCTTTTTCTTGAGCGCGGCAAGATCGCGCAGCCGTTGCGCGCCGCCCTCCTTGACCACCTGCTGGCCGCGACCGATCGCCAGCGCATCGGCCGGCACGTCCTTGGTGATCACCGAGCCGGAGCCGACATAGGCGCCGTCGCCGATCGACACCGGCGCGACCAGCGCCGAGTTCGAGCCGATGAAGGCCCCCTTGCCGATATTGGTCTTGTATTTGCTGGTGCCGTCGTAGTTGCAGGTGATGGTGCCGGCGCCGACATTCGCGCCCGCGCCGACCCGCGCATCGCCGATATAGGTGAGATGGTTGGCCTTGGCGCCGGCCTCGAATACGGCCGCCTTCACCTCGACGAAATTGCCGATGCGCGATCCCTCGCCAAGCTCCGTGCCGGGCCGCAGCCGCGCGAACGGACCGACCGACACGCCCTTGCCGATCCGCGCTCCGGCGATATGCGAGAACGAGTGGATCACCGCGCCGTCCTCGACGACGACGCCGGGACCGAACACCACATGCGGCTCGATCACCACATCCGTGCCGAGTTGCGTATCGGCGGCGAGATAGACCGTCTCCGGCGCGATCATGGTGACGCCCGCATCCATCGCCGCCTGCCGCAGCCGCCGCTGCAACACCGCCTCGGTCTCGGCCAGTTGTGCCTTGGTATTGATGCCGCGCACATCGTCCTCCTCGGCTTCGACCACCGCCGCGGTCAGCCCCATCTCGCGGGCGATCGCCACGGCGTCGGTGAGATAGAATTCGCGCTTGGCGTTGTCGTTCTTGATCGCGCCCAGCAGCGCGCCGACCAACCTGCCATCGAGACACATCACGCCGGAGTTGCAGAAGTCGACCGCGCGCTCCGTCTCGTCGGCGTCCTTGCTCTCCACGATCCGCTCCAGCACGCCGCGCCGCACGATCAACCGCCCGTAGGGGGTCGGATCCTCGGCGACGAAACCCAGCACGCCGACTGCGGCCTTCTCGCGGGCGCAGGCCATGACCAGACGCTTCAACGTCTCGGTCGTCACCAGCGGGGCGTCGCCGAACATCACCAGCACGGGTCCGGCATGGCCCTTGAGCGCCCCGAGGGCGGCCTTGGCGGCGTGGCCGGTCCCGAGCGGCTTGGACTGCACGACCGTGGGATGCGGCGCAAAGGCCCCGGCCACGGCCGTCGCGCCCGGCGCGACCACGCCCACGATCCGGGTGGGCTTTAGCGCTTCTGCGTTGG
>JAHBZF010000035.1 GCA_019635575.1 Pseudolabrys sp.
CCGACCGGAATGTGGCAGCGCTTGCCGACGATGGGTGCGTAGCGCTTGTCGGACGGGTGCACGGCGACCGCGCCGTCGCCGAGCATTGTCTCGGGCCGCGTCGTGGCGATGGAGATGTAGTCGCGCGTCTCCCACGCGGTCGGGCTCCCCTCCTCGTCGTGCTCGACGGGGAACTCATAGGTCTCGCCGTTCTCCAGCGGATATTTGAAGTGCCAGAAATGCCCGTCGACCTCGATGTTCTCGACCTCGAGATCGGAGATCGCCGTTTCGAATTTCGGGTCCCAGTTGACGAGTCGCTTGTCGCGATAGAGCAGCCCTTCGCTATAGAGCTGCACGAACACCTTGCGGACCGCGGCGGAAAGCCCCTCGTCCATGGTGAAGCGGTCGCGGGACCAGTCGCAGGTGGCGCCGAGGCGGCGGAGCTGGCGCGAGATCATGCCGCCCGACTCGGCTTTCCACGCCCACACCCGCTCGATGAATTTCTCGCGGCCCATCTCGCGGCGGCCCGGCTGCTGACGCTCCATGAGCTGCCGCTCGACCACCATCTGCGTGGCAATGCCGGCGTGGTCGGTGCCCACCTGCCACAGCACGTCCTTGCCGCGCATGCGCTCGTAACGGCACAGGATGTCCTGCAGCGTGTTATTGAGCGCATGGCCCATATGCAGCGAACCGGTCACATTGGGCGGCGGAATGACGATACAGTAAGGCTCCGCGCCGGCCCGTTCGGGACGACCCGCCCGAAATGCGCCGGCCGCTTCCCATGCCTGCGCGATACGCGCTTCCGCCTCGGACGGCTGGTAGGTCTTGTCAATCATCGTCTGTTCGCAGTTCGCTGTGATGTTTCAACCGATTACGCCGTAAAAAGCCCGACGCCTCCCGAGAGTCAACGTGCCTGCCGAAACCGCCTCCCCGCCGGACGATCCGATCCGGCGCCGCCAGATTTCCCGCGCCATCGCTCTCTTGGCGCTGGCGGCCTTCGCCGGGCAATCGATGGTGCGCGTCACCGACTCGCTCTTGCCGCAGATCGCCACCGACCTCGGCGTCACCGTCGGCGCCGCCTCAATCGTCGTCACCGCCTATATGCTCAGCCACGGCTCCGTGCAGTTGCTGATCGGCCCGGTCGCCGACCGGTTCGGCAAATATCGCTGCATCGCCTATGCGGCCGTGGCGGCGACCGTGCTCACCTTCGCCTGTGGCCTCGCGCAGTCGCTGCCGGTGCTGGTGGCGGCGCGGCTGGCGTGCGGGCTCGCCGCCGGATGGATCATCCCACTGGCGATGGCCTATATCGGCGACGTCACGCCCTACGAACAGCGTCAGCAGGTGCTCGGCCGTTTCCTGTCGGGCCAGATCATCGGCCAGTTATTCGGGCAGTCCGCCGGCGGAATCCTGGGTGACTGGTTCGGCTGGCGCAATGTCTTCTTCTTTCTGGCGGCCCTGTTCGCTGTCGCCGCCATCGGTCTCGTCACGGAGCTGATCCGCAATCCGCTGACGCGCGCCCAGCCGGCGGATAAAACCGCGTCGCTTGGCTTTGTCGCCGGCTATCGCGCGGTGATCGGCGATCCATGGGCGCGCTTCATCGTCGTGGTGGCGTTCCTGGAAAGCCTGCTGATGTTCGGCGCATTCGCCTATGTGGGCGCCGACCTGCACCAACGCTTCGATCTGTCGTTCACGATCATCGGCGTCTGTGTCGGCGCATTCGCCATCGGCGGCCTGATCTACAGCTCATTCGTGCGTGGTTTTGTCCGGCGTCTCGGCCAGTTTGGTCTCGCGGTGGGCGGCGGGATCATGCTGCTGGTGTCCTATCTGACGCTCGCCGTCACGCCGGTGTGGTGGACCGCTCCCGTCTCGGTGATGGGGATCGGCCTCGGCTTCTACATGTTCCACAACACGTTGCAGACCTTCGCGACGCAGATGACGCCATCGGCGCGCGGCACCGCCGTCTCGCTGTTCTCGGCGGCGCTCTATCTGGGACAGACGGCCGGCGTCGCCACCGCCGCGCTCGTCTTCGACCGGCACGGCGGCGCACCGGTGTTTGCCGCGGCCGGCATCCTGCTGCTGCTGGATTCGCTGTGGGTCGCGCGGGCGATCGCCCGGAGATAGCTAAACGCGGCCGCGCGAGACGCGCTCGATCTCGGCGCGCACAATCCGTTCCACCAGGCTCGGCAGATTGTCATCGAGCCAGCTCTTGAGCATCGGCCGCAGCATCTCCTTGACCAGATCCTCAAGCGTGCGGGCATTCTGGCCGAGGATGGTATTGGCGAGCGAATTGAACGCGCTGTCGACTGCCGCCGTCGTCGTTGCCGACATCAGAGAATGATCGATCGACGGCATCGACGGCGGCATGGAAGCCGGCATCGCGCGGCGCGGCTCCTCTGCCGGACGCGGGGCGACCGGCTCCACGGCCGAATACGGCTTGTCACTGAACACCACGTCCGACTCACCATCGATGGTGCGGAAGTTCGCGGCCGGCGGCACCGCCGTCATGGCTTCGGTGAGATCGAGCACTTCGGCCGGCTCGGATTTCGCCGGTTCGAACTCAGCGAGGACGGCATCAATCTCTTTCTGCGGCTGGGGCATGACGACAGGCGCCGGCTCGGGCGCCGGGCGCGGTGCCGCGGCCGCCGGTGCCGGCGCGACAGCGGCGGGAGCCGGCTTCGGCGCCTCGGCCGTCATCTTGGCAGAATCGTCATCCGCGATGATGCGGCGGATGGAAGCGAGAATCTCCTCCATCGACGGTTCTTGCACTTTCGCCGGCTGCGTCATCGTCGCGTTCCTGTGCCGCAAGACCGCCGGCGCATGCTCCAAACGAACGCGCCAGACGAATCAAATCACGTTTCGACGATCTTATACGCCTGCCCCCGCCGGAGGGGAGGCTGAATTATTCAGGAAAAATGCCGCTTGTCGCTCAGCGGCCGTCCGGGGTGCGCATGCCGAACCAGCTATCGCGCACCTGATGGTAGTGCACGCGCGCGTCATAGGTCGGGACGCGCAGGCCCAACACCTGTGGCGCCAGCCGTCCCACCGACGACAGCAACGCATAAGAGGCGACGACCCGATCG
Source organism: Pseudolabrys sp. (assembly GCA_019635575.1). Lineage (GTDB taxonomy): Bacteria > Pseudomonadota > Alphaproteobacteria > Rhizobiales > Xanthobacteraceae > Pseudolabrys. The sequence goes on from JAHBZF010000035.1 coordinate 3,060, forward strand.
CGCTGCGCCGTCACCAGCGCCACGCGCGCATTCACCAGTTCCTGCTGCGCGTTGAGGACATCGAGCGTGGTGCGCTGGCCGACGCGGGCCTCCTCGCGCACGCCATTGAGCGCGATCTCGGCCGCCTGCACCTGCGACTGCGTCGCCTCGATATTGGCCTTCGCCGCCTCGAGCTGGCCCCAGGACTGCACCGCGACCTGCCGCACCGAATCGCGCGCGGTATCGAGATCGAGCCGGCGCTGGCCGAGCGTTTCCTTGGCCTGACGGATCGTCGAATATTCGGAACCACCCTGATAGAGCGGCACCGACACCTGGCCGATGATCGAGGCGGAGAACGTCTTCAATTGGGTCGGCGTGGTTTCCAGGGCTTGCTGCGCATTGCCCTGCAGGGTCACGGTCGGGGACAGCGCGCCCTCGGCGACGCGGACCTGCAATTCGGCGACATCCACGCCGTGCTGGGCGGACACGACATTGGGATGGCGCATCGTCGCGGTGGTGACGACATCCCCCAGATTGTGCGGCGAGAACCGGTCGACCGGGCTCGCCGCGGTCAGTCCGCCAGGATCGTTGCCGATCACCTGGCGATAGACCGCCGACGAGGTCTTGAAATTGGATTCCGCCGTCAGCACCTGCGACCGGCCGGAGGCGAGGCGCGATTCCGATTGCGCGACGTCGGTACGGGTGACCTCGCCGACGTTGAAGCGGTCGCGGGTCTGGCGCAACTGCTCGGTCAGCACCTCGACGTTGCGGCGCTGCAGATCGAGGATCGCGCGATCGCGCAGCAGGTTCATGTACGCCGTCGCGGCATTGAGCAGCACTGTCTGTTCGGTGCTGCGCAGGGTTTCCCGCGCGGCGAACACGCTGCTCTCGGCCTGACGGGTCCGGTTCGCGGTCTGGAAGCCGTTATAGAGCGTCTGCGTCGCGGTGACGCCGACGCTGCTCGGCGTCATCGTTCCCGATTGCAGGATGTATTGGTTCGATGTGGTCGAAGCCTTCGTCGTCGAATTGGTGAACTGTTCGCCGACGCTGCCCGTCGCCGTAATTTTAGGACGATAGCCGGCCAGCGCCTGCGGCACGCCTTCGTCGATGGCGCGGACATTCGCGCGCTGCGAATTCAGTTGCGGGTTGTTGGCATAGGCCGCGGCCAACGCCGTCTCCAGCGTCTCCGCGCGCGCGGCCGTGCTGGCGACGACAGCCAGAGCTGTCATCGCCGAACCTACCCGCAACATCTGTCGCACGAACCGCTGCATTGCACGCAACACCACAACCCCGGCGTCCCGACCCAACGCCGGACCCACTCACGGAACTCAGATGAAACCATAAAGGGACCGACCGCACTGCACACCCCCCGAGACGGTCTCCCCCACAGAAACCTTCCGGGCGGCGGCTTTTGGGCCACACCCTCGAAACAGTCTAGAACGCGAACGCGGGAACTTTCGCGAAACCGGGCAATGCCGCCGCGGCGGCATCGAATACCGGGCGCCCGGACATCTCGGCACCATCCCGACGATAAAGCATGGCCTTGCTCGCAGGCCCGGTCCCCAGCACACACATCAGCCGTCCGCCGTCGCGTAGCTGGTCGCACAGTGTCTGCGGCAGTTCCTCGATCGCGCCGTTGATGATGATCACATCGTAAGGCGCGCGCGCGGCGCAACCGGCTTCGAGCGGCCCCTGGACGATTTCAACCGGCGCGGATGCGACGCTGCGGACCGTTTCGGCGGCCTGGCGTGCCAGCGTCGAATCCAGTTCAACACCCACCACCGAGCCGGCGACGTAAGAGAGCACCGCGGACGAGTATCCGGTGGCAGCACCCACATCGAGCACGCGGTCCGCCTCTCCGACCCCGGCGATCTGCAGGAATTTGGCGAGCACCATCGGCTTGAGCAGGCAGCGCGCCGGGACGCCCGTGGTCACCGGCACATCGAGGTCGAGATAGGCAATGCCAGCCCGGTCCGGCGGGACGAAGCGTTCGCGCGGAACCGATAAAAACGCGGAAATGATCCTCAGATCGGTCACGTCATTGGGGCGAATCTGGCCATCCACCATCATCCGCCGCGCGGTCGCGAAATCGAGCATCGAGCGCCTCAAATCGTCCGGGAAACAGCGGCGTTTTGCGGCAAGCCTCGTGAAAAGGCAAGTAACGCCCCATGCGCACCGGCTCCGATGTCAAACCCCGGTTGTCGGCCCTCGCCGGCTCCTATATAGCCACTGCCGGACGGCCACGTGGCGGAGTGGTGACGCAGCGGACTGCAAATCCGCGTACCCCGGTTCAATTCCGGGCGTGGCCTCCAGTTTCACAACAACACCGGGAACGCTTTGCAAAGCGTCCGGCGTTTGTTATGAGGCGCCGCGCATTCCTCGGTAGCTCAGCGGTAGAGCATCCGACTGTTAATCGGATGGTCGCTGGTTCGAATCCAGCCCGGGGAGCCAATCTTTTCTTATAAAAATCAGCGACTTGCAGGAAATCGCTAAACCCACAGCGTCTTGCTGGCGATCCGTGCGCCTTCGGCTAGTGCTTCCAGTTTCGCCCACATGATCGACGGGTGCACCCGGCGATGGAACGGTCCCTGCGCGAATCCGCAGTCGGTTCCGGCAATGATGTTCTCCCGCCCCACCAACCCGGCGAGCCGCACCAGCCGTTCGGCCACCAATTCGGGATGCTCGACGACATTGGTGGCGTGGCTGATGACACCGGGAATAAGAACCTGCCCCGGCGCGAGCCTGGCATCCTTCCATACCGCCCATTCGTGTTCGTGGCGCGGGTTGGCGCCCTCGATCACATAGGCGCCGACCTTCACCTTCAGAATCAGGTCGACGATCGATTTCAGCGGCACGTCGCTGGTGTGCGGCCCCGGCCAGCTTCCCCAGCAGACGTGATAGCGGATGCGGTCCGGCGGCAGACCGGCGATGGCGTGATTGATCACCTCCACCTGCCGCTCCAGCCATCGCCGGTAATCATCGAAGCTCGCCGGCGGCACCATTCGGTCGAACGTCACCGCGTTGCGCGCATCGTCGAGCTGTAACAGGAAGCCGGCATCGACGATCATCCTGTATTCCGTGCGCATCGCCTCGGCGATCGCCCACAACAGCGCCTCGTCATCCTTGTAATATTCGTTCTTGCGATCCGGGATGACACTCGCCGGCGCGGCGACCGGCAGAAACGCCTCGGCGGCCGGGCTCGCCGTCAGCGCCGCCTTGAAGTTATCGATATCACGCTGGAGTTCGGCCTGCCCCGTATAGCTCACCGGGCCGACACAGACGGCCTCCACCGTGGTCGAAACGCCGTCATGCGCATCCAACTCGGCGTAGAACGCCGCGAACCGCTCGCGATCCGCGCCACGCTTGAACGGATTGGCGCCGCCCGCGATCGGTCGGCGCTCGAACCCGCTCAATCGCTCCAGCGCATATTGCGACCAACTGATCGCCTTGCCGAACTCGCCGTCGCTGACCACGTCGATGCCGATGGCCACCTGCTGGCGGACAACCTCGGCGACGGACTGCGTCAAGCAGCGTTCATAAGCCGGCTTGTCGTAAGGCTTTCCACCTTGTCTGGCGCGCAGAAAAGTCTGCAACGCCTCCGGGCGGATCAAGCTGCCGACATGGGTCGTGAGAATGCGATCGGTGCTGCGCTTCATACGAAACATCCCGCTGACACAAGGAGCGCCAGCGAAAGCGCAAACCGCAATGCGGTCAAGTCATCCGCACCGGATAGCAGGATCTCTCCAAACCCGTCGGATGGCCCACCGGCGTGGCCCACTTACGCGACGCGCTTGACCCAACCCGCCGGTGGCTTCTTGCCGGGATGGATCGCGCCGCAGTTGGGACACTTGCGCGCGGCTTCATTGGCGAAGAATGCCTCGTAGATCGGCGGCAGATCGCGCACCAGATGCTCGACTTTCACCTCTGCCCGATGCACCAGCGCGTTGCACTCGAAGCAATACCATTCAAACGCATCGATATCGTCGCCGGCATGGCGCTTCGGCTCGACCACAAGGCCGACCGAGCCCTCCTCGTAACGCTGCGGCGAGTGACGCACATGCGCCGGCAGCAGGAACACCTCGCCCTCGCGCACCGGCACGTCATAGAACTGGCCGTTGTCGACCACCTTGAGCACCATGTTGCCTTTGAGCTGGTAGAAGAATTCCTCCACCGGATCGTCGTGATAATCGGTGCGCTCGTTCGGCCCACCGACCACCATCACGGTCATCTCGCCGTCCTCGAACACCTTCTTGTTGCCGACCGGCGGCTTGAGCAGGTGGCGATGTTCGTCGATCCATTTCTGGAAATTGAAGGCGCGCAGCCGCGGACGGCCAGCGACGGAGTTTTGGGGGCGATCAAGCATCAGGGCCTCCTGTTGCAGAAATTCGAGGAATTGTGACCGATCCGATCACGCTTTCCAAGCGACGGACCGAGCCATGTCCAGCCACACGGCCAGGAGCACGTCATCAGACCGGCAACTCTGTCAGGGACGGTAGGTTGCAGACGACTATTTGGATGTGACGCCGATCAATTTCTCGAGCAGCTTGGCATCGCGCCGCAAAGTCTCGCTCGGCCCGTCATAGACGACATGACCGCGATCCATCACCAGGGCGCGCGGCCCGATATCGAGCGCAAGCCGCGTGTTCTGCTCGACGAGAATCATCGCCAGCCCGCCGGCTTCGGCGAGCCGCTTCACCGCGCGCGCGAGTTCCTCGACGATCACCGGCGCGAGGCCTTCCGACGGCTCGTCCATCAGCAGCACAGTCGGGTTACCGACCAGAGCGCGCGCGATGGCGAGCATCTGCTGTTCGCCGCCGGAAAGCTGGTTGCCGCCGTTGGCGCGCCGTTCTTCCAGACGTGGGAACAGCTTGAACACCTCGTCGATCGTCCACGGTCCGGGGCGCACTGCGACCGTCAGGTTTTCCAGCACCGTGAGCGACGGGAATATCTCGCGTTCCTGCGGTACGTAGCCCAACCCCGCATGGACGCGGCGATAGGTGGCGAGTGACGAGATGTCCTTGCCGTGCAGACGAATGATGCCGCGATGCAAGGTGGTGTGACCAAGTATGGTCGCGAGTAGCGTCGATTTACCGACACCGTTGCGGCCGATCACTGACAGCGTTTCGCCGGGGGCAATGGCAAGCGTTAAATTCTCCAGCACGACGGTATCGCCGTAGCCGGCCGAGACAGTCTCGAGTTGCAACGCGCTTTCAGCCAATGTCTCAGCCATGCGTTGCCCCCTGCCCGGCGGCCTGTTCGTCGTGCACCTCCTCACCGAGATAAACGGCGCGCACCTGCGGATTGTGCTTGATCTCGTCAGGCGTCCCCTCAGTAAACACCGCGCCGGCAACCAGCACGGTGATCTGGCGGGCGAAACGGAACACCACGTCCATGTCATGTTCGATGATCAGGATCGCGATATCGGGGTCGAGCGAATCCACCACGTCGAGAATGAGATGGCTCTCGGACGACGGCACGCCTGCCGCCGGCTCGTCGAGCAGCAGCACGCGCGGCTGCTGCGCGAGTGCGATGGCGATCTCCACCAGCCGCTGGCGACCGTAAGGCAATTCGCGCACCAGTCGCAGCGCGTCGTCGGCAAGCCGCAACGATTCGAGATAGCCGAACGCCTCGTCGATGATCCCGGCGCTCGCGCCCGCGGGCCGCCACAGATTGTTGCAGGCGCCGGTGCGTTCTCCGATCGCGAGGCAGATGTTCTCGAGCACCGAGATGCCGCGAAACAACTGGTTGATCTGGAACGTGCGCGCGATCCCGCGCCGCGCCCGTTCCGCCTGCGAGGTCTTGGTGATGTCCTCGCCGTTGAGCAGAACGCGTCCCGATGTCGGTGTCAGCCCACCGGTGATCAGATTGATCAGCGTGGTCTTGCCGGCGCCGTTCGGGCCGATCAGCGCGCGACGCGCACCTCGCTCCAGCGTCAGGTCGACATCGCGCGTCACCTTTAGCGCGCCGAAATTACGGTTGAGCTTTTCGATCTGCAGCACGGCGGTCATGATTTGCTCCGCCGGAAGTATTGCGCGACGTCCTCGAACAGGCCGAGCAGGCCGCGCCGGGCGAACAGCACCGTCAGCACCAGCACCAGGCCGATGCCGAACTGCCAGTATTCAGGAAATGCCTTGGAGAATTCGTCCTCGAGGATCATGTAGATGGTCGCGCCGGCGAACGCACCGTACAGGCGCCCGGTGCCGCCGAGGATGAGCATCACCATCACCTTGGCGGAATTGTCGAAATCGAACACGCCGAGCGTCGTATAAGCGGTCGATTCCGCAAACAGCGCCCCGGCGATGCCGGCAATCGCCGCCGCGATCGTGTAGGAGATGACCAGCCGGCGATGCACCGGCGAACCGATCGCATGCATGCGCCGCACATTCTCGCGGATGCCGACCAGCGCCTGACCGAACGGCGAATAGATGATGTGCCGCACGACAATGAAAACGACGAACAGAACGATCGCCGTGTAGATATAATAGTTGTGGCCCCAGAGATCGTTCTCGAACACGCCCAATAGCTTCCAGATCTCCATGCCCGGCACGCCGTCGTAACCGCCGGTGATGTCGGAGCGGTAGTTGCCGAACTCCTGCAACAGCACCGCTGTCGCCAGAGTCAGCATCAGGAGGGTCAGGCCGCGATAGCGCAGCAGGAACCAGCCGGAAATCAGCCCGCCGATGCCAGCCAGGACAGCCGCCGCAAACAGCATGCTGATCGGCTCACCCCATCCGAGGCGTGCCGACAGGATCGCGACCGTATAGGCGCCGATGCCGAAGAACGCGGCGTGGCCGAGCGTGACAATGCCCGCGTAACCAAGGATCAGATCGAGCGACAGCGCGAACATGATCGCGATCAGCACCTGCGTGCCGAATGTCGTACGGTCCGGGAAAATGAAAAAGACGGCGGCGATCAGCAGCCACGGGATGATCTCACCGAGGCGGATACGGTGCCGCCGTTCGATGAACGCTCGTGCTCGCGCGCGCCGGTCGTCCTGGCCGGCGGTCGTCACATCACTCGCGGCCATAGAGACCTGCCGGTTTGACAAGAAGGATGGCAAGCGCCAGCGCGTAAATGAAGAAGCCGCCGGCTTCCGGCGTCAGATATTTGCCGCCGACATCGAACACTCCCAGCACGATCGAGGCGACCAGCGTACCCTTGAGGCTGCCGAGCCCGCCGACGGAGACGATCAACAGGAAGAACACCAGATAGAGGACGGCAAAGCTGGGCGTCAGGCCGAACGTCTGAACCGCAAGACCGCCGCCCAGCGCCGCAAGCCCGCTACCAAGCGCGAAGGTCAGCGTGAATAACCGATCGACATTGATGCCGATCGATTGCGCCATCCGGCGATTGTCGACCGCGGCGCGGATTTTCGCGCCGATATTGGTGCGCTCGAATGTATACCAGAGCACGGCGATCAGGACGACGCCGACCGCGATGACAAAAGCACGATAGGTCGGAACCGTGCGGACGCCGATGTCGAGCTGCCCGGTCAAAAACGACGGCAACCGGATGGTGAGCGGCGCCGGCCCGTAGATCATCGTGCAGACGGCGATCGACATGAACGCCAGCCCGATGGTCAGCAGCACCTGATCGAGTTCGGTCGCCTTGTACAAACGCGAATACAGGATCCGTTCGAACGGGATGCTGGCGGCGCCGACGACCACGGCCGCGATAATCAGCGCCGGCAGAAACGGTATGCCGAGGCTGCGCGTCAGGCTCACAACCAGATATCCGCCCGCCATGGCAAAGGCGCCGTGGGCGAGATTGACGAAGCCCATCAAACCCATCGTGATCGACAGCCCGACCGAGATGATGAAGAGCACCATCGCATAGGCGAGACCATCGAACAGGATGCTGATAATCGCGGCAAATGAAGGCACGAGATGTCTCTGTGCGTGTCAGGAAACGCGTCCGCGCAGCCTTGCGGCCGCGCGTCCGGCAAAAAGTGCGACGGGCGCGCCTTGGGTCAGGCGCGCCCGGCCGCCGACCTTACTTCGGAGCCTCGCCGCAACGGCCGACCTTGAGCTCCTTGCACTCATCCTTGACCTGCGGGATCGTGCCGAGAACCTTGGTACCGAGCTTACCGTCGGGCTTCTTGATCACTTCAAGCGCGTATTCGTTCTGCACGATGTCGCGTGTTGCAGGATCGATCTTGACCGGACCGCGCGGCCCCTCACCCGACCAGTTCTTGAGCGCATCGACGAACTGTTCGCCGGTGAACTTGCCGTTCAGCTTCTTGATGGTCTGGAACACGGCATGCATGGAATCCCAGGCCGCCGCCGACATGAAGTCCGGATAGTTGTCCTTGCCGTAGGCATCGTGCCAGGCCTTGACGAACTCCTTGTTCACCTTGTTGTCGAGGTCGTTGGAATACGAGCTCATGACGATGGTGCCGACAGCGGCATCACCCATCGGCTGCAGCTTGCTGTCCGGGATCACGTCCTTCGGACCAACCAGCTTGATGCCGGCCTGCCGCAGACCGAGTTCGCCATAGGTCTTGACCACCGCCGACGCATGATTGCCGGACGGGATAAAGACATAGAAGCAATCCGGCTTCGCGTCCTTCACGCGCTGGAAGAACGGCGCCATGTCGGGAACCTGGGCCGGCGATCCCATCGGGATCGAGTCGGTGATCTTGCCGCCGTTCTTTTCAAACGACATCTTGAATGCGTCGGTGGAGTCCTTGCCCGGCGGGAAATCGGTGTAGCCCATCGCCGCGGTCTTGCACTTCAAATCCTTCGCCGCGTACTGGCCCATGGCATAGCCATCGTGCCACATGCTGAAGGAGAACCGCACGATATAGGGCGACAGATTGGTGATCCACGCGGTGCCGGCGTTGGTCTCGACGAACGGGATCTTGGCCTGCGTCATCACCGGCGCCATGGCGATCGCCGACGGCGAGAAGATCACACCAAGGATGAGGTTGACCTTGTCACGGGTGATCAGTTCGGTCGCGACCGTTTTGGCGTTGGCGCCCGACGGCGGACCTTCGTCGCGCTTGATCAGTTCGACCGTGTGCGGTGCAACATCCTTACCGTGCAGTTTCATATACAGATCGATCGCCTTGATCTGCACGTCGCCGAGATCGGCGTTCACACCGGAAAACGGCAGCATCACGCCGATCTTGATGTTCTCGGCCTGAGCGGCCGTCGCCAGCAGCAGGCCCGCCGCCGCGCCGCCGAGCCATGTTGTCATTGTGCGTTTTTTCATGAAGTCCCTCCCATTGCGCATCACAACTTGCGCCCCTCACAATCGCGGCAGCAGAGCACCGGCCGTGCGCTGGCCTAGCTCCGAACCGTGTCTTGGAGGGTAAATTGGACAAACCGTGGCGAGCCGTCAAATGCGGAATCGCCGCTACCCGAATGGCGGGCCGCGCCACACGCTGCCGGTTACGTCAGGCAGCGGATGGACGGGCGGAAGTGGCCATCGTGCCCGCGGTCCCGGCGTGATCGTCGCGGCCGCGATAGAGATCAAGCGATGCGGTTTCGACACGGTTGCGGCCGCGCTCCTTGGCCACGTAGAGCGCCCGGTCAGCCTGCGCGAGCAGTTCGCCAAACTCGAACGCCTCCAACTCGCAATGCGCGAGGCCGATGCTCACGGTCGCAGCGATCGGATGATCATCCACTTCGAGCGCGGCCTGCGCAAAACTCGTGCGGATGCGATCGGCGACCGCAAACGCCTTCTCACGACTAAGGTCGTAAATCACGGCCGCGAACTCCTCGCCGCCGAGACGGCTCACCAGATCGGAACTGCGGACCGACTGCCGCGCCGATTCGGCAAAGACCTCGAGAACCTGATCGCCGACCGCATGACCGAACCGGTCGTTGATGGACTTGAAGTGATCCATGTCCATCAGCAACACCGTCACCGGCTTCGGGTGAGCACGATGGCGCTCCGTCAGACGCTCGGCCTCCTCCATGAACGAACGCCGGTTCGGCAGCCCGGTGAGCGGATCGATCATCGCCGCCGTCTTGTGCCGTAGTTCCGTCCGTTCCTTCGCCATCGCCAGCAGGATGAAGGCGATCGAGATCGTGAACAGCAGCGCCTCGAAACTGAGAACAGTCAGCCAGACGCTGCCATAGATATCGCTGGCCGACAGCCACGGCAGCACGGCAACCAGCGGCGTGCGCAGCAGGAACAGCGCGCCATGCGCGAACAGCATGAAGATCGCCGGCCAGCGCGACACCAGCGCCTCGGCGCGACCGCGCCAGAACTCGAACGCCGTCAGCCACGTATAGGCGGCGATGATGCCAGACGCGAGCAGCACGCGCAGGTCGAGGGAATCCGACAGGCCCGGCAGCCGGCAGATCAGCAGCCACAACACCGCACCGGTGACGAGATAGACCGGCTCCGCCGGACGTCCATCGAACACACGCGCACCGGTCCAGGTCACGGCGTAGGACGTGAACAGCACCGCATTGGCGAGATCGATCGTGACCAGATCGGGCGCAGTGCCGTACATCCCGAACAGGACGATCGAGCCGGCCCGGCAAAGATGGCCGAACCCCCACCAGGCGACCGCATGGATGCTCGTGTTCTGCGCCCATGCGAACAGCAGCAGCAGACCGAGAATCGCCTCGACATAGATCGTCACCAGAAACAGCGTACTGATGTCGAGCTTCATGACCGCACTCGGAACTCGCTCTGCCCGGACCGCAACGGCGGCACACACGTCCGGATACGGCGCGTCGGGCCAAAAATCGGTGAACTGTTCGGGGATAAGCGCGTTTCTTGCGGACTATGGTTTCGGGATCGTTGACATCGGGGCTCTCGTTTTCCCGCCGTCCTTGATCGGGGAACAATCGGCTAAAATATTGAGGACAAGCGACAATTTCGTCCCACACCGGCACCCGGCCTTGTCGCGTTCCGGCCGATCCATTACCGTCCGGCGACCTTTCGCCGACCCGAGCAACGACAAGACTGCAAGATTGGACAAGACCGTATGGCTATTCGTGACGGCGTCGTCGACGCCATCGGCAACACCCCGCTGATCAAGCTGCGGCACGCGTCCGAACTGACCGGCTGCACCATTCTCGGCAAGGCCGAGTTCATGAACCCCGGCCAATCGGTCAAGGACCGCGCCGGCCGGCAGATGATCATCGAGGCGGAGAAGCGCGGCGAGCTGCAGCCGGGCGGCCTGGTGGTCGAGGCGACCGCCGGCAACACCGGCATCGGCCTCGCCGTGGTCGCGAGCGCGCGCGGCTACCGGACCATCATCGTCATCCCCGAGACCCAGAGCCAGGAGAAAAAGGACACGCTGCGCCTGTTCGGAGCCGAACTGGTCGAAGTCCCGGCGCTCGCTTACAGCAATCCGAACAACTACCAGCATGTCGGCCGTCGTCTCGCCGAGCAGCTCCGCAAGACCGAGAGCAAGGGCGTGATCTTCGCCGACCAGTGGAACAACCTGGATAATCGCAAGGCGCACTACGTCTCGACCGGCCCGGAAATCTGGGAGCAGACCAACGGCAAGGTCGACGGCTTCATCTGCTCGATCGGCACCGGCGGTACGCTCGCCGGCACCTCCACTTTCCTGCGGGAAAAGAACAAGGACATCGTCATCGGCGTCGCCGACCCTTATGGCGCGGCGATGTACAACCTGTTCGCCCATGGCGAGGTGAAAGCGACCGAGGGCGGCTCGGTGACGGAAGGCATCGGGCTGGGCCGCATCACGCCGATCATCGAGGGCCTCCACGTCGACAAGGCTTATCTGATCCCCGACTCGGAAGCGGTGCCGATCATCTTCGATCTGCTCGAACACGAAGGGCTCTGCCTCGGCGGATCGAGCGGCATCAACATCGCCGGCGCGATCCGCCTCGCCAAGGAACTGGGACCGGGCCATACCATCGTTACGGTGCTGGCCGACTACGGCACGCGCTATCAGTCGAAGCTTTACAATCCGGATTTCCTGCGCTCGAAAAACCTGCCGGTTCCGGCCTGGCTCGAGCGAAAATCCAATATCAAGCCACCGTTCGAGAAAATCTGAACCGATCCGGGGCATGTCGCGTTGAATAAAATGGCGCGTTGACGGGAATGACCATGACAGAATCCACGCAGACCAGCCCTTGGTTGAAATCGGTCGACTGGCTTGCGGCACACCTCAACGATCCTAACGTCGTGGTGGTCGACGGCTCATTTTACTTGCCGGCGCAGAAACGAGATGCGCATCGCGAATATCGCGAAGGCCACATTCCCGGAGCGGTGTTCTTCGACATCGACGAGATCGCCGACAAGACCACCGAGCTGCCGCACATGCTTCCCGGCCCCGCCGATTTCGCCAAGGCGGTCGGCGCGCTCGGAATCGGCAACGACGACACCATCGTCTGTTACGATGGCGCGGGCCTGTTCGCCGCGCCACGGGTGTGGTGGACCTTCCGCATTTTCGGCGCGCGCAACGTGTTCATCCTCGACGGCGGCCTGCCACGCTGGAAAGCCGCGGGCCAGCCGCTGGAAAGCGGCGACGGCAAACGCGCGGCAAAGACGTTCAACGCGACGATGAACACCGGCGCAGTGGCGATGCAAAGCGACGTGCAGATGGCGCTGAACGGCACCGACACACAGGTCGTGGACGCGCGGCCGGCCGATCGTTTCCGCGGCGAAGCGCCCGAACCTCGTCCGGGCCTGCGCGGCGGACACATGCCGGGCTCATTCAACGTCCCCTCGTCCACACTGGTCGCGAACGGATCGCTGGTCGGACCGGATAAAATCCGCGACGCTTTCGCAAACGCGGGCGTCGATACCAGCAAACCGGTCATTACCAGTTGCGGCTCCGGCGTCAGCGCCGCGATCCTGTGGCTCGCGCTCGACGCGATCGGCAAGCCGCCTCAAGCCCTCTACGACGGCTCTTGGTCGGAATGGGGCGCGCGTCCGGACCTCGCGGTCGAAAAGGGCTGAACCACGGCGCGATCGCCCACCACCGGCACGACATCCATCACAAGCAATTCTGTCGATCATGACATGGATCATGACCGGCCGAAGAATAATTTGCTATGATTGGACATGAGCAAAGAACGACAGACGCCGGACGTGACCGGCTACTACCATCCCCCGACATCCAGCATCGTCTATCTCGTGGTCGATCCGGCCACGCAGCATGCCGCGATCATCGATCCCGTCCTCGACTATGACGAGAAGGCCGGCCGCGTCTCGACGGAAACCGCCGATGCGCTACTCAAGGAGATCGAACGGCGCAAGCTCACCGTCGACTGGATCCTCGACACCCATCCGCACGCGGACCATTTCTCCGCCGCCTCCTATCTGAAAGACAAGCTCGGCGCGCCGATCGCCATCGGTGCGAAGATCGTCGAGGTACAGAAACTCTGGCGCGACATCTACAACACACGCGATCTGCCGGTCGACGGCTCGGCCTGGGATCGGCTGTTCGCGGCCGGCGATACGCTCACGGTCGGCTCGCTCAAAGGCTCGGTGATGTTCTCGCCCGGCCACACGCTCGCCTCGATCACCTATGTGTTCGGCGACGCAGCGTTCGTGCACGACACGCTGTTCCAGCCCGACTACGGCACGGCGCGCGCCGACTTTCCGGGCGGCAGCGCGAACGCGCTCTATGACTCGATCCAGGCGATCCTCGCCCTGCCGGACGACACACGGCTGTTCACCGGCCACGACTATCAGCCGGGCGGCCGCGAACCGAAATGGGAATCGACCGTCGCCGAGCAACGGCAATCCAATCCACACATCAAGGGCGGGATCACCCGCGCTGAATTTATCGCGCAACGGGAAAAACGCGACAGCACCTTGCCGATGCCCAAGCTGATCCTGCATGCGCTGCAGGTCAATCTGCGCGCCGGCCGCCTGCCGCCGCCGGAGAACAACGGCCGCTCCTATCTCAAGATTCCGATCGGCGCGTTGTAAGCGAACCTTGCGGCGCGCTAGCGCAGAATCTGGCTGAGGAACAGCTTGGTGCGCTCGTGCTGCGGGTTCTCGAAGAACTCCTGCGGCGCATTGGCCTCGACGATCTGACCGTCGTCCATGAACACGACGCGGTTCGCGACCTGCCGCGCGAAGCCCATTTCATGGGTGACGCACAGCATGGTCATGCCGTCCATCGCGAGCTGCACCATGGTGTCGAGCACTTCCTTGACCATTTCCGGATCAAGCGCCGAGGTCGGCTCGTCGAACAGCATGATCTTCGGCTTCATGCACAGCGCCCGCGCGATGGCGACGCGCTGCTGCTGGCCGCCGGAGAGCTGCCCCGGATATTTGTCGGCCTGCTCCGGGATACGCACACGCTCGAGATAATGCCGCGCCGCCGCTTCCGCGTCCTTCTTCGCCATGTGACGCACCCAGATCGGCGCCAGCGTACAGTTCTGCAGCACCGTGAGATGCGGGAACAGATTGAACTGCTGGAACACCATGCCGACGTCGCGGCGCACCCGCTCGACTTTCTTCACGTCGTCGGACAGTTCGATACCATCGACGACGATCCGGCCACGCTGATACTCCTCCAGCGCGTTGATGCAGCGGATCAAGGTCGACTTGCCCGACCCCGACGGGCCGGCGATGACGATCCGCTCGCCGCGCGCCACCGTCAGGTTGATATCGCGCAACACATGGAACTGGCCGTACCACTTGTGCACGCCGGCCATATCCACCGCGACCGCGTTCTGCGTCGTGCGGATGCCACTCGTATCGGCGGTCGGATCGGTGGTCATGAATGTCCTCATCGCCCCCGCTTGAGCCGGTGCTCGACGAACAGCGAGTAACGCGACATGCCGAAGCAGAACAGGAAATAGACGATGCCGGCGAAGGCAAAGCCGGTGAACAACGTATTCGGCGTCGCCCAGTTGGGATCGGCGAACGCCGCACGCATCTGGCCGAGGAAATCGAAGATCGCGACGATCAAAACGAGCGTCGTGTCCTTGAACAGACCGATGAAGGTGTTGACGATGCCGGGGATGACGAGCCGCAGCGCCTGCGGCATGACGATCAGCCCCATGATCCGCCAGTAGCCGAGGCCGAGCGCCTGTCCGGCTTCGATCTGCCCGCGCGGGATCGCCTGCAAGCCGGCGCGCACCACCTCGGCCATATAGGCGGACGCAAACAGCGCCGTACCGATCAGCACGCGCAGCAGGGCGTCGAGCGTCCAGGTGCCGGGCAGGAACAGCGGCAGCATGTAGCTGGAAAAGAACAGGATGGTGATCAACGGCACGCCGCGCCAGAACTCGATGAACACCACCGACAGGCTGTGCACGATCGGCATCTGCGAGCGGCGACCGAGCGCCAGCAAAATGCCCAGCGGCAGCGAGACGACAATGCCGGTCCCCGCCACCACCAGCGTCACCAGCAGTCCACCCCACGACCGGGTTTCGACATGATCGAGGCCGAAACGCCCGCCGACCAGCAGATAGAAGGCAACGATCGGATAGATACCGAAGAACAGGATCGCGTTGGCGAGCTTCCATGGCGCGCGCGGGATCAGCAACGGCACCAGCAACACTGCGCCGAGCACGAAGGTGAGGTCCACACGCCAGTGCTGCCCCCACGGATAAAAGCCGTAGACGAGCTGCGTGAACTTCGCACCGATGAACGGCCAGCACGCGCCGACCGGACGCCCGACCGTCTCGGCGAGACAATCGACCCGCGACGCACCATCCCAGATCGCGTCGATCAGGAGAAAGCGCAGCAGAGGAACGGCGACAGCGGCGATGACGACTGCGCTCACCACCGTCAGCACGATATTGAACGGTCCAGAGAACAGCCGCTCGCGCGTGCGCGCCCAGACGCCATGCGAGGCGACCGGCGGCGGCTCGGGCTCGGCCATGGCGCGGCGGAGATAAGCGACGCTCATCCTACCGCTCCTTGAGCGCGATGCGCGCGTTATAGGCGTTCATCGCCGCGCTGGTGGCGAGCGAGAGCACCAGATAGACCGCCATGGTGATGCCGAGGATCTCGATCGCCTGTCCGGTCTGGTTCAACGTCGTGCCGGCGAACACCGCGAACAGATCGGGGTAGCCGATGCCCACCGCCAGCGAGGAGTTCTTGGTGAGGTTGAGATACTGGCTGGTGAGTGGCGGGATGATGACGCGCATCGCCTGCGGAATGACGACAAAGCGCAGCGCCTGCGCGCGGCTCAAGCCCAGCGCCTGCGCCGCCTCGGTCTGGCCTTTCGCCACCGCCTCGATCCCCGCGCGCACGATCTCGGCGATGAAGGCGGCCGTATAGGTCGAGAGTGCGATCAACAGCGCCACCAGTTCCGGGATCAGCCGGATGCCGGAGGAAAAATTGAAGCCGCGCAGCACCGGCCGTTCGAACGCGAACGGGCTACCGGTAACGAACGCAGCCAGCACCGGCAGGCCGACGATCAGGGCGATGCCGACCGCCAGCATCGGGAACGGCCGGCCGGTCGCGGTCTGCCGCCGCCGCGCCCAGATGCGCAGCGCAATCGTCGCAACGATGGCGGCGATGAGCGCGATGCCGACCATGCTCGCGCCGGCATGCAGCGCCGGCTCCGGCAGCACCATGCCGCGGTTGTTGAGATAGATCATCGGCGGGCCGATCCAGTCGGCCGCGAAGCGCAATCCGTCGCCGATGGTATTGGGCAGACCGAGATAACGCAGCGCGCCGGCGCCATCGGCGAGCCACAGCAGGATCGGCTGGAAGCCGATCCCGACGCTCTGACGCGGCGGCGGCATCGCGCCGAGCACCGCCAGATACCAGAACAGGATCTGGAACAGCAGCGGCTGGTTGCGGATCACCTCGACATAGGCGCCCGCGAGTTTCGCCAGCAGCCAGTTCGACGACAGCCGCGCGATGCCGACGCCAAAACCGATCACGGTGGCGAAGGCGATGCCCAGCACCGCCACCAGCAGCGTATTCAGAAGTCCGACCAGAAACACGCGGCCGTAGCTGTCGGATTCCTGATACGGGATCAGCGCCTGATTGACGCCGAAGCCGGCGGTGTTGTCGAGGAAGCCGAAGCCGGTGGCGATCCGCTGCGCTTCGAGATTGGCCTTGGCGTTGAGCGCGAACTCGACCCCGACACCGATGACGATGGCGAGCAGCACGGCCTGATAGAACAGGCCGCGCAGTCGCGGATCGCGCATCAGGCTCGCCCGCGGCGCCGAGATGGGGAGTTGGATCGATGCGGGCTTCATCCCCTCGCCGCTGGATCGGGTTGTCAGCGGATCGGCGGCGCGTACTGGATACCGCCGTTGTTCCACAGATTGTTCAACCCGCGCGCGATGCCGAGCCGTGATCCGGTGCCGACGTTACGCTCGAAGCTCTCGCCGTAATTGCCGACGTGGCGGACGATCCGCGCCGCCCAGTCCTTGGTGAGGCCGAGCTGCTCGCCGTAATTGCCTTCGGTGCCGACGAAACGCCGCACGTCCGGCTTCTCGGATTTCATCGCTTCGTCGAGCGTCGATTTAGAGATACCCAGTTCCTCGGCATTGAGCATGGCGAACAGCGTCCACTTGACGATGTCGAACCACTGGTCGTCGCCATGACGCACCACCGGGCCGAGCGGCTCCTTGGAGATGATCTCCGGCAGGATGACGTGGTCATTCTGATTGGCGAGCTTGAGTTTTTCCGAATAAAGCTGCGACACGTCGGTGGTGAAGACGTCGCAACGGCCGCTGTCATACGCCTTCACGGTCTCATCCGCGGTCGCGAACGCCGTCACCTCGTACTTCATCTTGTGCGCGCGGAAATAGTCGGCGAGGTTGAGTTCGGTAGTGGTGCCGGTCTGGGTGCAGACCGACGCGCCATTGAGTTCCAGCGCCGAATTGACCTTGAGCGCCTTGCGGACCATGAAGCCCTGCCCGTCGTAGTAATTCACGCCGGCGAAGTTCAGGCCGAGCGAACTGTCGCGCGACAGCGTCCAGGTGGAGTTGCGCGACAGCACATCGATCTCGCCGGATTGCAGCGCGGTGAAGCGATCCTTGGCCGAGAGGCCGGTGAACTTCACTTTGCCCGGATCGTTGAAGATGGCCGCAGCGATGGCGCGGCACAGATCGACGTCGAGGCCGGTCCAGTTCCCCTTGTCGTCGGGGTTGGAGAAACCCGGCAATCCCTGGCTGACGCCGCAGACCAGCGTGCCGCGTTCCTTGACCGTCTTGAGGGTTTGCGCACTGGCGCTCTGCGCAGTCATCATCAGTGCCGCCGCGAGCAGCAGAACAACGCGTTGCATGGGACCGTCCATCACTTGAATTGATTGATCCCATCACAGAACGATCCCTCCACAAGGTCAAGGGGTTGACGCACCTCGCGTTTCGGGCGGTATATCGCCGGTCCTCCAGCGCAGTCTCCCGAGCGGTGAAATGAGCAGCAAAAAGCCCGACAGTTCCCAACGCACCGCCACCCGCCTCGTCACCGCCGGGCGCGACCCGCAGGCGCATTTCGGTTTCGTCAATCCGCCGGTTTTCCATGCCTCGACCGTGCTTTACCCCACCGCCGCCGATCAGGTGGCGCACCGGTCGCGCTATCAATACGGCCGCCGCGGCACGCCGACGACAGAGGCGCTGGAACAGGCTTTGATGGCAATCGACGGGCCGGCCTGCGCCGGAGTGTCGCTGCTACCCTCCGGCCTCGCCGCCATCTCGACCGCCCTGTTCGCGGCGGTGTCGGCCGGCGATCATCTGCTGGTGACGGACACCGCCTATCGCCCAACCCGCACCTTCTGCGATTCGATCCTCAAGCGGTTCGGCGTCGAGACCACCTATTACGATCCGGCGATCGGCGCCGGCATCGAGAAGCTGTTCCGGCCGAACACCCGCGCGGTGTTCACCGAGGCACCCGGTTCGCAAAGCTTCGAGATGCAGGACATCCCGGCGATCGCGTCGGTCGCGCATGCGCGCGATGCCCTCGTTCTGATGGACAACACCTGGGCGACGCCGCTCTATTACGATGCGTTCGGCAAGGGCGTCGATCTGTCGATCCAGGCCGGCACCAAATATCTCGGCGGCCATTCCGACATCATGTTCGGCACCGTCTCGGCCAACGAGCGCGCGGTCGGCCGGCTGAAGGACACGGCCGGCACCTTGGGTCTTTGCGCCGGGCCGGACGATGTGTTCCTGGCGCTACGCGGTTTCCGCACGCTCGGCGTACGGCTCGCGCAACATCAGGCATCGGCCTTGAAGGTCGCGCGCTGGTTCGAGCAGCGGCCGGAGGTGCTGCGCGTGTTGCACCCCGCGCTTGAAAGCAACCCTGGTCACGCGCTGTGGAAGCGTGACTTCACCGGAGCCAGCGGCCTGTTCAGCCTGGTGCTCAAACCGATGTCCGACAGGGCCGTCCACGCCTTCATGGATGAACTCACCCTGTTCGGCATGGGCTATTCGTGGGGCGGCTTCGAAAGCCTCGTCATCCAGTTCGACTGCGCCGATTATCGGACCGCGACACCGTGGCAGCCCGGCGGGCCGACCCTGCGCTTCCATATCGGCCTTGAAGACGTCGACGATTTGATCGCCGATCTCGATCGCGGTTTCGCGGCGATGGCAAAGGTGAGTTAAGCCGCAGCGCCCCCGCCCTTGCCGCGCATCACGAACTGCAGATTGCGCAGATAGACGAACACGCCGAATGCCTGGCCGAGGATAAACACCGGGTCCTTGCGATAGATCGCGTAGCCGAGCAGCATGATGCCGCCGCCGATCGAGAATACCCAGAAGGTGGTCGGCACGACACTCCGCCCAGCGCGCTCCGATGCAATCCACTGCACCACGAAGCGCATGGCGAACATCGCCTGCGCGACGTAGCCGATCAGGATGCCCCAATCGAGATTGCCGACGAACACGTCGTGCAAATAGTTGCCCGCGGCGCGCGACAGATCGGCCAGCATCTCACTCCTCCACGATTTCCGGAACACGCTTGCGGCGGCGGATCAGCCACCACACACCCATGAGGTCGAGGATGCCGACCCACAGGCGATCGAAGAATCCATAGTTCGACACGCCGCTGTGACGCTCGCGGTCGATCACGTCGACATAGCCGATGCCATACCCCTCGCGGCGCACCAGCGCCGGCAGGAAGCGATGCAGCCCGTCGAAATACGGCAGCTTCAAGAGAAGATCGCGATAGACCGCCTTGAGGCCGCAGCCGGAATCGCGCGTGCCGTCGCGCAGCAGCGTCCCGCGCACTGTGTTGGCGACACGCGACTGGAATTTCTTGAAGCCTGTGGCCTTGCGGCCGACCCGTTGCCCCGCGACGAGCCCCATCTGTGGCGCCCCCTGTTCGAGCACGCGGATCAGCGCAGGAATGAAGGCCGGATCGTTCTGCCCGTCGCCATCGATGGTGACGACAATCGGCGCGCGCGCGGCGGCGGCACCGGTGCGCACCGCGCAGGACTGCCCGCAGGACCGCTTGTGCGTCACGAAGCGCAGCCACGGATGTTTCGCGGCAAGATCGCGCAGCACATCGGGTGTCGTGTCGGTCGAGCCGTCATTGACGTAGACGATCTCGAACGGCCAATGCCCGTCGAGTGCCGCGGCAATCTCCGCCACCAGCGGCGCGACATTGCCGGCTTCGTTCTTGACCGGCACGACGACCGAAACGGCCGGCGGCGGCGATGCGTGATGACTGTCGGCCATGATGATCGCTGATCCCTGTCGGGGCGCTTCTAGAATTTTTCACCGCGTCTTGGAAGCGGTGAAAAACCCTAGGCTTTGCTGGTTGCTCCGGTGGCAACACGCTTGATCCGCCGCCATGACGGGCCGGCCATGGGGGCGATATGGCCATCCAACGCGATCCTGAAGCCGAGCCCACGGGCGGCAAAGAAGCGCAAAACTAGCCAGGCGCCGATGCCGCCCACCAATGCGCCGCCCAGCACATCGCTCGGATGATGCGCCGTCACCACGACCCTGCTCACGAAAATGAATGCGGCATAGATCCACAGCACGACGCGTGCGCGCGGAAACAACGCCCCCAAGGCGACCGCGATGCCCGCCGCCGCCTGCCCGTGTCCGGAGGGGAAACTGGCGTAAGCGGGTTTCCAGGTCCACGGGCTGAACAGATACGGATCGGCGGACCCGCCGACGAACGGCCGGGCGCGGCCGATCAGCCCCTTCACCAGATTGACGAACAGGCCCGGAAGACCGACGGCGGCCAACACGAACATCGCCCGTGTCGCAATGCTGGCGATCAGCAGGCCCACGCGTTGCGACACGGTGCCGGCCGCAACACCCGCCGCGGCAACGATGAGCCCGGCCGGCCACAAAACCCAGCCCGACTTGCCGTAATCGGTGATGATGTCGAAGAAGCGATGCACGCCATAAGGCAAGCCGCGCGCGTCAACGATCGCCACCGCGTCAAGCGTCACCATCAGCAAAGCGAACACCAGGACGGCCGACAATAACGCCGCGCCGATATGCCGATGCTCCCAGCGTTGCAGGCGCGCCACGGCTGGCCGCGGCGGACGCACCAGCCGTGCCAGCCAGTTGCGCACGCGCGTTTGCCAAATTCCGCCTTTGCCCGATCGTTCGGTCATGCTGCTCATCAGCGATTGTCCGATTGATAGATCGCGAGGGTCACGGGCTTGCCGACGCTGATGTTGTAACCGTCGATCCGCTGCACTTGCGAATAACGCAACCCAATCGTGTCGGCGCGCTGCGCGAAATTACGATCAAGCCGCGCGTCGATCACCGCGAAGCGGCACGAGCCGCCGAACAGGAAATCCGCCGCACTGTTGGCGTCGACAAATCGCAGATTGCTGCCGACGAGAAACACCAGACTCGGCTCCTGGAAACCGACGGCGACCACGTCGCGCTTCTCGCACGACGACGCGCGGAGCGCGTTGGCGACACTCACGCTCGGGAATAGCGCGCTCATCGACGGCATGACGACACCATAGATGGTGATGGCGATCAAAACGGACGACACCACCGCCCGCAACACCGCGCGCTCGGGGCCGTCGGTTTCGTAGAGCCACCACGCCATCAACGCCATGATGATGGCGGCGGCCGCGAACGGCCACGCCGGGAAGCCGAGTTGCTTGTCGATCAAAACGAGACCGATAAATGCGGCGAGACAGATCACGGCTGCGAACAGGAACCAGCCGATCGTGCCATGGATCAGCCAGCGCGCGCGCGACAGCACGCCCGCTTCGAGCGCGCCGGCAATCAGGATGGCGATGGCCGGATAGAGCGGCAGCACGTAATGCGGCAGCTTGGTCACGACCAGTTCGAGGACGATCCAGGACGGGACCAGCCACGCCAGCAGGAATTGCGTGCCGGGTTGCCGCCAGGCGCGGCGCACCGCCGGCACCGCCATAGCCGCCAGCACCGAGCCCGGCCAAAACGTCACGAAGAACAGCAGCAGATAGGTCAAGGGCGGCGCGCCATGCGCTTCCTGCCCGCTCGTCACCTTGGCGAGCATGTCATCGCCAACCGACTTGGCGAAGAAACTGTCCCCCGCCTTGCCGATGATGGCGACGAACCACGGCAGCACCAGCGCGACCATCCAGAGCAGACCGATTGCCGGCCGCAGACCGGCGAGCCAGCGCCACGAACCGTCCGATGTCTTGCGGTCCAGAATGACGAGCGTTACGGCGGCAAAGCCGACGAACATGACGATCAGCGGACCCTTGAGCAGGATGCCGCCGGCCATCGCTGTCCAGAAGATCGCCGGATTGGTCCAGCCGCGTTCGATCACGCCAGTGCGCCGCCATGGCAGATAGACGCGCGCCATGGCGCCCATGGCAGCGAGCGTCGTGAACAGCAGCATCGCGTCGGTTTTCGCGAGCCGCGCTTCGACCCCGAGCAGAACGCAACTCGCCAGCATCGCCGCCGCGACGAGCGCGGTGCGCCGCGTGACGAAGGCGAGCGCGGTCCAGTAGGTCAGCAGCACCGCGCCGATCGCGCCGAGAAGCGACGGCAGGCGGTAGAGCCAGATGGTCGGCAGCACCTCGTGGCCACTGATCCGCGTCGCGGTCTTCACGATCGCCGCCTGCAGCCAGTAGATGCCGATCGGCTTCTTGTAGCGGACCTCGTTCTGGAACCGGATGTCCACGTAGTCGCCGTTCTCGACCATCTGCTTGGTGGCCTGCGCGAAGCGGGCCTCGTCGCGGTCGATCGGCGGGATCTGGAAGAAGCCCGGCAGGAACGCGAGCAACGTCAGGGCGACCAGCACGGCGACCGCGCGGGCATGGGACGCCTGCGCATAGTCCAGCGCCGCCGCCAGGCCGCGGCTGCGCCAGCTTGCGTGCTGGGTCGGAGATCGGGTGCCGGAACTGGCCGTGGTCATAGGGTTCGAGTCGCCATTGAGCGGCGGACCATAGTGCCAGAGAAGTGCTTGGGAAAGCAGCGTTACTGCAGACGTACCACGACGCTATCGGTGGCGCCGCGGGCGTCCATGACCGTGAGACGGACGAACCCGGCCCCGTCCGGGCGCACGAAAACCGTGCGCTCCCGCGTCGGCGGCAAGGGCGCACCGTTCACCATCACAGTCAGGGGTCGCTGGCCGCCCGCAATCTTCAGGGCCAGCGGGTCCTCGCCCGCCCGCTCGATCCGGGCGCCGTCCGGCGGGAACATGATGCGGGGCTTGTTCGCGGCCGCAACGGTGAGATCGCGGCCGAAATACCGCAATGGCGGCGGCAGGCGGCCGGAATGGGCGAACAACACGCCCTCCGGCGACCTGGGTAAGGGCGTCGCCTGTCCCGCGCGGCTGAAGGCATCGAACAGGATCGGTGCGGCGGCGGTACGGCCAATGAGTCCCGGAACCGGAGCGCCGTCCGGCCGCCCGACCCAGACGCCGATGGTCATCCGGCCATCGAAGCCAATCGCCCAGGCGTCACGATAGCCATAGGAGGTACCCGTCTTGAAGGCGATCCGGCCGTGCGGGGCGTTGTCCGGCGGCGGCGCGCCAAGGAGCGCCTGCCCGACATACCAGGCCGCCACCGGCTCGATGAGGCGATGGGTCGCGGCCTTCTGGCCAGCCTGTTCAGTCAGGGCGATGGCCTCGCCGCCCCGCGCCAGGGCCGCATAGAGCATCGTCAGATCGGTGAGCCGGATACCGACCCCACCGAGCCCCATGGCCAGGCCCGGCGCCTCGCCCTTGGGCAGGACAAGCCCGGCGCCGGCCTCCGTCAGCCGCACCGCGAGGCGCTGGACCCCGAGCCGGTCGAGGATCGCCACCGCAGGCACGTTCAGCGACAATTGCAGCGCCTTTCGCACCGTGACGGTCCCCTGGAACGTCAGGTCGAAGTTCTCCGGCGTGTAATCGCCGAAGCGCACCGGCCGGTCGTCGATCAGCGTGTCGGGATGGATCAGCCCGTCCTCGAAACCGAGGCCGTAGATGAACGGCTTGAGTGTCGAGCCCGGCGAGCGCAGCGCGCGGGTCATGTCCACCTGCCCGGCGCGGCGCAGGTCGAAATAATCCGGCGACGCGACGCGGGCGCGGATTTCGCCGGTCGCGTGATCGACCGCGACCAAAGCGACCGACACGTCCGGCCCGAACGCCTGCATCCGCTCGCGGGCGAGCTGTTCCAGCGTCTTCTGCAGATTGGCGTCGATGGTGACGCGATGCACCGATGATGCGGGCGCGGCGGCCAGCGCGTCGTCCGCCGCGTGCGGCGCCAGCATCGGCATCGGCTTGCGCGCCACCGGCATCGACTCCTCATGCGCGCGCATGACTTCGCTGGCAGCGATCGCGTCGCGCTGCGCCAGGCGATGCAGCACCATGTCGCGCGCCTTGCTCGCGGCTTCACGCGAGCGATCCGGACGGCGCTGTTCCGGCGACTGCGGCAGAGCGACCAGCAAGGCCGCCTCGCCAAGCGTGAGCCGGCGCGGTTCCTTGCCGAAATAAGAAAGCGACGCGGCCCGCACGCCTTCGAGATTGCCGCCATAGGGCGCAAGCGAGAGATAAAGCCCGAGGATCGCGTCCTTCGACAGCGCCGCCTCGAGCTGCACCGCGCGCACCGCCTGCCGCAATTTCGCGGAGAGCGAGCGTTCGCGACGCGGTTCAAGCAGGCGCGCCACCTGCATGGTCAGGGTCGAACCGCCCGAGACGATCGATCCGCGCTCGATCCATTGCAGCGCCGCGCGCCCCAGCGCCAGCGGATCGACGCCATGATGATCGCGGAAGCGCCGGTCCTCGTAAGCGATCAGCAGATCGAGATAGCGCGGATCGACGTCCGCGACCGTCGCCGGTAGGCGCCATCGCCCGTCGCTGGTCGCATAAGGTCGTAGCAGCACGCCGTTGCGGTCCACCACCGTCTGCGAAAAGGCGATGCGATCCAGCGGCGGCAGCGGTCCGAGCGCCACCACCCACGCGCCGAACGCCAGCGCCGTGGCGGCGATGACGCCGCCCGCAACCGCAACGATGGTGCGCCACACGCTCATCTCGTGACTCTCATGGCGTGGTGCCGATCTCCAGCGCTCCGGTGTCGGTGCGGCCGAACCGGTCGGGCCGGTACATGTCCTCGACCACCGCCTGCGGCAGCACATAGCGACCCGGCGAGACGGCGCGCACGACATAAGCCACCGTGAACACCGCCTTGTCGTCCTTGCTGCGCGTGAACGCCGCGGTGAACCGGTCGTCGCGGAACTGCGCGTTGACCGGCTCGACCGCGTTCTCGATCCAGTTCAGTTTGCCGGTCTCGCCGGACGAGACGAGGCGCGGATTGTCGATCTCGAATCCCGCCGGCAGATAGTCGGCGACGATGATCCGGCCGAACTGCGGCTGCGCCTCGGTCACCCGCAACACCACCGCGAAACGCTGGTTCTGCGTCACCTTGGCGATGTCCGCCGGCTGACCGTCCAGCGTGTAGTAAAGCCGCTCGATCTTGAAGCCGCGCGACGCCGCGGGCTCCGGCGTCACCGGTGCGCCGCTGACCGAGAGCACCGCCCGCGCATCGGTGTCGCCGGTGTTGGTCACCTTGAACGGCGCGGCGAGATCGGACGGACGGAGCCCCCGGAAGAACGCGCCCTTCTGCGGACGGCCGGCCACGTCGAGGGTGATCGACCCGCTCTCCTTGCCGATCGCGCGTGCGGCGAGCACCAGCCACGCCTGTTCCTGCGTCGACAACTGACTGGCAAGCCCGCGCGCGGCATCGACGCGCTGCACCGCCGCCTCGACCGTCGCGCGCGGCGCATTGCCCTCGGAGGCGAGCGTCACCAGCGCCGCACTATCACGCAGCATCGAGCCGAAGTCGCTGCGGCCGGCCTGCAACACCGGCTGCTGCGGGATCGCACCGAGCGCCGCCGCGAACACCCGCTCCGCGCGGATGCGGTCGCCCAGCATGCCGAGCGCCGCTGCGACCTGCGCCTTGGCAATCGGCGTCGCCAGATCGTTGGTCTGGCTGTCGGCGATGTAACGCAGATCGCCCACAGGCGCCGCGCCGTTGCGCGCCAGCACATAGAGCGCATAGGCGAGTTCGCGGCCGCCGTTCTTCTTCGGCTCCGGCGCGGTCGCCACATAATTGCGCAGCCGGTCGATCGCCATCTGGAACGACGTTTCCGGCACCTCGAATTTGCGCTCGCGCGCGCGGCTGAGGAAATCGGTGACATAGGCATCGAGCCAGATGTCGTCGCCGCCGACACTCCACAGGCCGAACGAGCCGTTCGCCCCCTGCCGCGCCAACAGCCGTTCAATCGCGTCGCGGATGCGCTCCTCGCCGTCGCGGTCGAGCGCGAGGCGTCCCGGCGGCGCGATGTCGTTGATATAGAGCATCGCCACCGCCCGGCTCGCGATCTGCTCGGTGCAGCCGTAAGGATAACGGTCGAGCGCTTGCAACAATGTCGCCGCATCGAGGGAGGCCGACAGGCCAACCGAGAGATCGACGCGCCCGGTTCCCGGCACGAGGTCGGCGAACGCATCGCTTGACACGGTGAGGCTTTCGCCCTTGGGCAACGGCCGCACCGTGCGCCGCGTCAGTGTCGTCGTCGCCGGGCGCGTTTCCAGCGCATAGTCGCGCGCCAGCGCAAAGCCATCCGGCCCG
>JAHBZF010000036.1 GCA_019635575.1 Pseudolabrys sp.
TGGCGGCCAGCATCTCGCCTGGCGCACGCCGGATTCCGACATTGCCGAATAGCGAAGCCGGCTGCGACAGACTATTTTGACGGCAATGAGCGACCCCAAAAACCCCGGTAAGAAAGACGGTAGCGACCTGCCGCCGGAGGCGGAATTCGTCGAGGAGGACGAGGAGTCCTCGCTGCCCGAACTGGAGGATGCCGCCGCCGAAACCGGCGTTGCTGCGGTGGCCGATTCCGGCATCGATCTCGACAACAATCCGCTCGCAGCCGGGCGGGCGGCGATCCTGCGCTACGGCAAGCTCGCGCCGACCGCGCCGGGCGTCTATCGCATGATCGACGCCAAGGGCGATGTCCTTTACGTCGGCAAGGCCAAGAGCATCCGCAAGCGCGTTCTGTCCTATGCGCGGCCGGCCGGTCTCGACACCCGGATCGAGCGGATGGTGGCGGCGACGGCGACGATGGAATTCGTCTCGACCCGCACCGAGACCGAAGCGCTGCTGCTCGAGGCCAATCTGATCAAGCGGCTGCGGCCGCGTTTCAACGTCCTCCTGCGCGACGACAAGTCGTTTCCCTATATCCTGATCACCTCGGACCACTGGGCGCCGCAGATCCTCAAGCATCGCGGCGCGCGCAACCGCAAGGGTCATTATTTCGGGCCGTTCGCGTCGGTCTGGGCGGTGAACCGAACCATCACCGCCCTGCAACGCGCGTTCCTGCTGCGCTCGTGCTCGGACAGTTTCTTTGAAAGCCGGACGCGGCCGTGCCTGCTGCATCAGATCAAGCGTTGCTCGGCGCCATGCACCAACGAGATCGAGTTCTCTGCTTATTCCGAGCTTGTGCGCGAGGCGACCGCCTTCCTGTCGGGCCGCAGCCGCGCCATCAAGGAAGAACTCGCCGCCGACATGGAGCAGGCCGCCGAGGCGATGGATTTCGAGCGGGCGGCGATCTATCGCGACCGCCTCGCGGCACTGTCGGCGGTGCAATCGACCCAGGGCATCAATCCGCGCGGTGTGGAGGAGGCCGACGTGTTCGCCATTCATCAGGATGGCGGCTTCAACTGCATCGAGGTGTTCTTCTTCCGCACCGGCCAGAACTGGGGCAACCGTGCCTATTTTCCGAAGGCGGATCGCGCGCTCGGCCCCGGCGAGGTGCTCGGTGCTTTCATCGCGCAGTTCTACGACGACAAGCCGTCGCCCTCGGCGATCCTGCTGTCGCATGACGTCGAGGAGCGGGCCTTGCTCGCCGAGGCGCTGTCGACCCGCGCCAGCCGGCGCATCGACATTTCCGTGCCGCAGCGTGGGGAGAAGAAAGAGCTGGTCGATCACGCGCTCGCCAATGCGCGCGAAGCGCTGGCCCGCAAGCTGGCGGACACCTCGTCGCAACAGCGTCTCTTGAAGGCGCTGGCCGACACGTTCGGGCTGCCGCGGATGCCGCAGCGGATCGAGGTCTACGACAACAGTCATATCCAGGGCAGCAACGCCGTCGGTGGCATGATCGTTGCCGGGCCGGAAGGCTTCCGGAAGAACCAGTACCGCAAGTTCAACATCCGCTCGGCCGATCTCACGCCGGGCGACGACTTCGGCATGATGCGCGAAGTGCTGCAGCGCCGGTTCAAGCGGCTGCTGGATGAAGCGCCGCGTATCGACACCGGCGAAGCCGTGGCGGCCGCGTTTGCCGGCGATCAGGAGCCGGATGCCGTCAGCGAATCCCCGTGGCCCGATCTCGTCCTGATCGACGGCGGGCAGGGCCAACTGACGGCGGCGCGCGAGACACTCGGCGAACTGGGCATCACCGACGTGCCGATGGTCGGCGTGGCCAAGGGTTTGGACCGCGATGCCGGCCGCGAGACCTTTTTCGTGCCGGGCCGTGCGCCGTTCAAGCTGCCGCCGCGCGATCCGCTCCTGTATTTCATCGAGCGGCTGCGCGACGAGGCGCATCGCTTTGCCATCGGCTCGCACCGGGCACGACGCAAGAAGGGCATCCGCGAGGCGGGATTACAGGAAATCCCCGGCATCGGCCCGACCCGCAAGCGCGCGCTGCTGCATCATTTCGGCACCTTGAAAGCAATCGAGCGCGCTTCGGCGGCCGACCTCGCGGCCGTGCCGGGGATCAATGCCGAGACGGCTCGCAAGATTTATGATTTCTTCCACGACCAAGCGAAGTAGACGCGGCAGGGGCCCAAGGCATGATCATCGAACGGCAAGAGCACGTCACCGAGGCGGTGCTCGACGCCTATAAGCACATCGCCGATCCGCGCCTGCGCGAGATCATGCTCTCCCTGATCTCCCACCTCCATGCCTTCGCCCGCGACGTGCATCTGACCGAAGAGGAATTCCAACAGGCGGTCGGTTATCTGGTGAAGCTCGGCCAGCTCACCAACGACACCCACAACGAAGCCGTGCTGATGTCCGGCTCGCTCGGCTTCTCGACGCTGATCTGCCTCCTCAACAACGGCAATCGCGGCCAGACCGAAACCACCGCCAACCTGCTCGGCCCGTTCTGGCGGATGAATTCGCCGCGCACCGAGAACGGCGGCTCGATCATCCGCTCGCCGACGCCGGGTGCGCCGCTGTTCGTCAACTGCGTGGTGCGCGACCAGCAGGGCCGGCCTATCGCAGATGCCGAAGTGGATGTCTGGCATTCCTCGCCGGAAGGGTTGTACGAGCAGCAGGACGAGACGCAGGCGGACATGAATCTGCGCGGCAAGTTCATGACCGATGCGCAGGGCCGGTTCGGTTTCCGCAGCGTCCGGCCGGCCGGCTATCCGATCCCGGTGGACGGGCCGGTGGGCGATCTGCTCCGCGCGGCCGGACGGCACAATATGCGGCCCGCGCATCTGCATTTCCTGATCTTCAAGGACGGCTTCAAGACGCTGATCTCGCAGGTCTATGTGAAGGGTGCTCCCTATCTCGACACGGACGTGCAGTTCGGCGTCACCCGCGCGCTGGTGGGCGACTATGTCCGGCATGACGGCGGTGCACCGGCGGCCGATGTCAGTGGCGAGTGGTACTCGTTCGACCAGGCCTTCGTGATGGAGCCGGGCGTCAGCAAGCTGCCCAAACCGCCGATCAAATAGACGCGGCTGATCGGGCGGAAGGCGTTATCAATTGCCTGCGACAACATCGTGACTGTTGGGTGGGGGAACAGCCGCGCTGGACGGTTGACGATGGCGGGCCGGGGGTGTTCCTTCGGCGCATGAAGGCTGACACCACCACCATGCCCGCGCGCCCGCTCGGATTGGCGAATCTGCTGACTTACGGCCGCATTGCCGCCGTGCCGGTCGTGGTCGGTATCATGTACGGGCAGAGCGTGCTGGAGGGGCCGCTGTGGCTGCGCTGGGTCGCGCTGGCGGTCTTCATCGTCGCCGGCATCACCGATTTCTTCGACGGCTATGTCGCGCGCATGTGGTCGCAGCAGTCCTCGCTGGGCCGGATGCTCGACCCGATCGCCGACAAGCTCCTTGTCGCCTCCTGCCTGCTGATGCTGGCGGTGGACGAGACCATCAAGGGGCCGTCGCTGTTGGCCGCCGTCATCATCCTCTGCCGCGAGATCCTGGTGTCCGGCATGCGGGAATATCTCGCGGAACTGCGCGTCCGCCTGCAGGTGACGCAGCTCGCCAAATGGAAGACGACGCTGCAACTCGTCGCCATCGGGTTTCTGATCGCCGGCGAGGCGGGCGACCGTGGCTTCGCCAGTCTCGGGCTGAAGGCGAGCGCCCCGGATGGAACCGGCGTCGTGACCCTGATCGGGATTATCTTGTTGTGGCTGTCGGCGGTCCTGACGCTTTACACCGGCTGGGACTATATGAGAGCGGGGCTCCATCACTTGGTGGACGAATGAGCGTCACGCTTCGCTATTTTGCCTGGGTGCGCGAGCGCATCGGCATCCCTGAGGAAACCGTCGATCTGCCGGCGGAGATCGCCACGGTCGGTCAGCTCGTCGGCTGGCTGGCACAGCGCGGCGAGGAATACGCCTATGCGTTCGAGAATCCGGCGGTGATCCGCGCGGCGATCGACCGCGCCCACGTCACCCCGGCGACGGCCGTGACGGGCGCGCGCGAGATCGCCTTCTTCCCGCCGATGACGGGCGGCTGAACATGGCCACGCTGGTTCCGACAGTGCGGGTACAGACGGAGCGGTTCGACCTCGGCGCCGAAGCGGAGAAGCTCAGCGCCGGCCGTACCGATGTCGGCGCGGTCGCGACCTTTACCGGCATCTGCCGCGGCGACGAGAACGGTAAGGCAATCACCGCGCTGACGCTCGAACACTATCCGGGCATGGTGGAAGAGGAGATCGTCCGCCATGCGCAGGAGGCGGCCACCCGCTGGCCGCTGCTCGGGCTCACCGTGATCCACCGTTACGGCCGGATCGCGCCGGGTGAGCAGATCATGATGGTGGCGACGGCGTCGTCGCATCGGCAGGCGGCGTTCGAGGCGGCTGAATTTCTGATGGACTTCCTCAAGACCCGCGCGCCGTTCTGGAAGCAGGTCGAGAGCTCGACCGGTACCGACTGGGTCGATGCCAAGCAGATCGACGACGCGGCGGCCGAACGCTGGCGCTATCCTTACGAGGAACGCGAGCGGTCCTAAAGCGTTTTCGAGCGAAGTAGGCACCGGTTCGCGTGAAGAAAACGCGACACTAAATTAGCGGCTTCTGACGCCCAGCAATTCCGGGCGATATTCAAAGTGCATGGTGTCGTAGTGATACCAGCGCCCGCCCCAGATGAAGCCGTGCTTCTCGAAAATGTCGATGATCGCGCGCGGCATGCGGTTGCGGTACGGGATCGGCGCGTCGGCCCTGCCATTTTTCGGCTTTTGCCAGAACCAGTAGTCCGACACGGCGAGGTTGAGGTCAATCGCCGCAGCATAGGCGTGCATGCTCATCTGCCCGGTGTCGGCGACCGGCCGGCACGAGAACACGCCGGCGATCGGATACGCCGCGTGGCGTATGTCCGGCGGCAGGGCTTCGATCTCCGCGGAAATAGCGGCGAGCTTCTGCGCGATGCCGTTCACCGATGTGACCTTGACGCGATGGCCCCAGGTCTTCGGCAGCCAGACGATTTCCGTCAGCCGCGCCTGAACCTCGCCGCGCCGGCAATCGCCGTACATCTTGCGGAAGAACGCGGCGTTGCGGAATCGGCCCGGATCGTCGTTGCGCGCGGGTGCGGCCGTGGCGCCGCGGCGATAGGGGATGCGGAACTGATCGAGGATCGACGCGTCGCGCAGCAGCGCGTCGAACGATTTTCCGTCGCGGCCATCGCCGACCGGCATCATCGTGCCGTCGCGCCAGTGCAGCAGGCGTCCGTCATGGCGCGCGAGAAACGCGGGATAGGCCGCCACCAAAGCATCGAGGGCCTCCTGATCGGAGGCCCTCGCAGGGAAGCTTGCAATGAGCAACAGTGCCAGCGCGACAGCGAGCCGGCGCATCGGGATCAGGCCGCCGCCTTCTTGCCCTTCGGCGTCACTTCCGTGGTGTAATCCTCGGCGAGCTGCTGCGTGATCTTGCCCGGCGTGAACTTCCAGTCGGCGATCTCCGACACGGCGGTGACTTCCGCCGCGGTGCCGGTGATGAAGCACTCGGTCATGCCGCTGAGTTCTTCCGGCATGATGCGGCGTTCATTGACGGTGATGCCGCGACGCTTGGCGAGGTCGATCACCGTCTGTCGGGTGATGCCATCGAGGAAGCAGTCAGGCGTCGGCGTGTGAATCTGGCCGTCCTTGATGAAGAAGATGTTGGCGCCGGTGCATTCGGCGACGCGACCCTGCCAGTCCAGCATCATCGCATCGGCGTAGCCCTTCCGCTCCGCCTTGTGCTTGGAGATGGTGCAGATCATGTACAGGCCCGCCGCCTTGGCGAGACAGGGCGAAGTCTTCGGATCGGGACGGCGATAGTCCGCGAGGTCAAGACGGATGCCTTTCAGCCGCTCGGCCGGATCGAAATAGCTCGGCCAGTCCCAGCAGGCGACGGCGAGGTGGATCTTGTTGTTCTGCGCCGACACGCCCATCATCTCGGAACCGCGCCAGGCGACCGGGCGGACATAGGCGTCCTTCTTGTTGTTCTTTTCGATCACGAGGCGCTTGGCGGCATCGATCTCGGCGACCGAGTACGGAATTTCGAAGTCGAGGATGTTGGCGGAGCGCTTCAGCCGCTCCGAGTGCTGGGTGCACTTGAAGATTTCGCCGCCATAGGCGCGCTCGCCCTCGAACACGCAGGAACCGTAATGCAGGCCGTGGCTCAACACGTGCAGGTTGGCGTCCTGCCAGGGAACCAGTTTTCCGTCGTACCAGATCGAGCCCTCGAGCCGGTCATAGGATTGTGCTGCCATTTCAAACTCCCTTCCAACGCGGCGAATGCCGATACGGCCGACGGCTTGCCCGTTTTGCGGGGCACGCTTTGCCTCTACGGTAACACCCGGTAAAAACGGCCGGGCCAAAATCCGGATCGGGCGCGGAAATGCGTACGATCCTTTCGTCAGCGACCCTGTTTTTGTAACAATCAAACCAAAATATGTCAATATGGCTGACGTAAATATCCGAGGGGCTTCTACACCCGTTTCCATGGCTGCTGCCGGGGCGTCGGGCCCGGCGTCAGGCCCGGCTTGGGATTTGATCGAACTGCTGTTTTTCGCCTATCGCGACTTCGTCGGCGATGCCGACGCGGTACTGGCGGAATTCGGCTTCGGCCGGGCGCACCACAGGGTGTTGCACTTCGTCCACCGCAATCCGGGCATCAAGGTCGCGGATTTGCTCGATATCCTCAAGATCACCAAACAGTCGCTTGGCCGCGTGCTCAAGCAACTGGTTGACGAAGGCTATGTCATTCAGAAGGAAGGCGAGATCGACCGCCGCCAGCGGCTGCTCCATGTCACCGGCAAGGGCAGGGAACTGGCGCTGAAGCTTGCCAATCTGCAGACCGAGCGCATTGCGCGCGCGCTCGCCGATGCCGGCCCGCAGGTACGCGAGTCGGCTTGCGGCTTCCTGTCGGCGATGGTCGATGCGGACAGCCGCGACCAGGTGCTGCGCATGATCGCGCGTTGACGAGAGACAAGAGGCGTCGATGACGTCCAACCCTGTGCCGCTGCCCGATGATGCGCCGCATCTGCTGATCGTCGACGACGACCGGCGGATTCGCGATCTGCTGTCGCGCTACCTGTCGTCGGAAGGTTATCGCGTCAGCAC
This sequence comes from Pseudolabrys sp., assembly GCA_019635575.1. Lineage (GTDB taxonomy): Bacteria > Pseudomonadota > Alphaproteobacteria > Rhizobiales > Xanthobacteraceae > Pseudolabrys. Next base: position 7,171 of record JAHBZF010000036.1, read on the forward strand.
CGCGGAGAATGCCGCCGATGCGCGCGCGAAACTGACCGGCCTCGCTTTCGACCTGTTGATCCTCGACGTGATGATGCCGGGCGAGAACGGTTACGATCTCGCACGTTCGCTGCGCGAGACCTCGGCCGTGCCGATCCTCATGCTGACCGCGCGTGATGCAGCGGAAAGCCGGATCAAGGGACTGGAAAGCGGCGCCGACGACTATGTCGCCAAGCCATTCGAGCCGCGTGAACTGTCGCTGCGCATTGCCGCGATCCTCAAGCGGGCGCAGCCGGCGGCCGCGCCGCCGCCGGAGAGCGTGCGGTTCGGTCCGTTCGTGTTCCACATCGGCCGCGGCGAATTGCGCAAGGGCGAGGACGTGATCCATCTCACCGACCGCGAGCGCGAGATGCTGCGCATCCTCGCGGCAACGCCGGGCGAAACGGTGTCGCGGCAGGCGCTCGCCGGCAGCAGCAGCGGCTCGGTCAACGAGCGCGCGGTTGACGTGCAGATCAACCGGCTGCGGCGCAAGATCGAGACCAATCCGGCCAACCCGCTCTATGTGCAGGCGGCGCGCGGTGTCGGCTATCGCCTGGTGATCGCGTCGTGACCACGCTCGACACCGGCATCGCCCGCATCCGTAGCGCCGCCGGCTTCGTCGCCGACAACTGGCGTCGGATGAGCCGCTGGCTCAACGCGGTGATGCCGAAGGGCCTGTTCGCCCGCGCGCTGCTGATCATCATCATTCCGATGGTGATTCTGCAGTCGGTGGTGGCGTTCGTGTTCATGGAACGCCACTGGAATCTCGTCACGCAGCGGCTGTCGGCCGGCGTGGTGCAGGACATCGCGGCGCTGGTCGATATCTCGCGCGCCTATCCGCAGGACGCGGATCAGGCGAAGCTGAAGAAGATCGCGCTGGACCGGCTTGGCCTACAGGTCGATTTCCTGCCGGCCGGCGAGATGCCGCCGCCGTCGCCCAAGCCGTTCTTCTCGTTGCTCGACCAGTCGCTGTCGGAGCAGTTGCGGCGCCAGTTGCAGCGGCCGTACTGGATCGACACCGTCGGCAAGTCGTCGTTGGTGGAAATCCGCGTCCAGCTCGACAATACGGTGATGCGTGTGTTCGCGCGGCGCAGCGCCGCCTATGCGTCGAATTCGGAAATCTTCCTGTTCTGGATGGTCGGCACCTCGACGGTGCTGCTGATGGTCGCGATCCTGTTCCTGCGCAACCAGATCCGGCCGATCCTGCGGCTTGCCGATGCGGCGGAAAGCTTCGGCAAGGGCCGCGACGTGCCGAACTTCCGGCCGCGCGGCGCGCGCGAGGTGCGGCGCGCGGCGGTGGCCTTCATCGAGATGAAAACTCGCGTCGAGCGCGCCTTCGAGCAGCGCACGACCATGCTCGCCGGCGTCTCGCATGATCTGCGAACGATCCTGACGCGCTTCCGGCTCGAACTCGCCTTGCTCGGGGATAATCCGGAAACCGAGGCGATGCGCCGCGACATCGACGAGATGACGGCGATGCTCGAAGGCTACATGGCGTTCGCGCGCGGCGATCTCGGGGAGGAGTCGGCGCCGACCGATATGGCGGCGTTCCTCGACGAGTTGAAGTCCGATGCGGAGCGGCAAGGCCATCGCGCCACGGCGACGTTCCACGGCAACCCGATCGTCACGGTGCGGCCGCAGGCGTTCAAGCGCTGCCTCGCCAATCTGGTGTCGAACGCGGCACGCCATGCGCCGTCGCTGGCGATCACCGGTCACAGCGATCACCGCTATCTCACCGTCACGGTGGACGACGACGGGCCGGGCATTCCGGCGCATCAGCGCGACGAGGTGTTCAAGCCGTTCCTGCGGCTTGACGATGCGCGCAATCAGGACGAGGGCGGCACCGGGCTCGGCCTTGCCATCGCGCGGGATATCGCGCGCTCGCATGGCGGTGACATCACGCTGGCCGACAGCCCGATGGGCGGTCTGCGCGCGGTGGTGCGGATTCCGCTCTAGAGCATTTTCGAGCGAAGTGGGTACCGGTTCGCGTCAAGAAAACGCGACAAATAAAAAATCTATGCCGCGGCGATGTCGTCGTCGTAAGTCTCGGCATCGCGGCGATGCCGGCGGTAGCGCCGCCCGCGCCGGATCAGTGCCTCCGGCAGGCACATCAGATCGTCGAGCAGGCCGGACCAGCGTTGTCCGCTGGTGAGGCCGCGATCGAGCGCTGCCATGGTGCGGTCGAGGCCGGCTTCGTCATCATCGAGCCACACGCCGACCACCTGCGCGAACGTCACCGCCAGACCTTGCGCGCGGAGCATTCCTTTCGCGCCATGTGTGCTGATGCCGGCGGCGGTGAGCATCCAGTGCTGCGAGCGCACCGCGAGGCCGTTGAGCGCGAGCGCCAGTGGCGGATTGCGCCGCGCCGAGCGCGCCAGCGAGCGGATCGCTTCCTTGTGCGGGGCGAGCGCCTCGATCCGGCGCATCAGCACCTCGAACAGCCGCTCGCGCGGCGTCATCTCCGCGTCTTCCGGCGTGCCGGCGTCGAGCACCTGCTTGTCGATTGCTTTCATCTGCGCGGCGAGGATCGCCAGCGGCGAACTGAACTCGTCGCGCAATTCGCCGAGCGTCAGCCCGGCGCGGTCGGCGATGTCACGAGTCTCAATCTCGATCCAGGGATGCTCGGCGAGCAGTTGCATCAGCGCATCAATCGCGCGCTGGCGCGGCGGGACGCTCGGGTCCGACGTGGCCGCGCGAGCGGGACGCTTCGCGGTGGAGCGCTTGCCTGCGGAACGTTTGGCCATGACGGCCTCCTGTGACGGCGTGTGTCTGTGTCGGAGCTTCGCCGTCAATCTAGGCGTCCCGGTGGCAGGCCGGAAGAGGATACGGCGTTAACCGGCCAGTTCGCGCGAGCGCTTTGTTGCCGCATCGACCGCGCGGGCCATCAAATCGGCCATGCCCGGATCGGCCATCAACACCGCGAGGGCCGCAGCCGTGGTTCCGCCGGGCGAGGTGACATTCTGGCGCAGCACGTCGGCGCCGAGCGGTGACTGACGCAGCAGTTCGCCGGAGCCGGCGACGGTGGCGCGGCCGAGCCGTTCGGCGAGCGGCGCGGGCAGGCCGGCAGCCGTGCCGGCGCGCGCCAGCGTTTCCGCCAGCAGGAACACGTAAGCCGGACCGGAGCCCGATACGGCCGTCACCGCATCCATCAGGCTTTCGTCCTTGACCCATTCGACCGCGCCGGTGGCGGCGAGCAGATCGGTCGCGAGCTTGCGTTGCGCCGCCGACACGCCGCGTGCCGGGACGGCGACGGTGATGCCGCGGCCGATGGCGGCCGGGGTGTTCGGCATCGCGCGCACCAGCGCGGCGGCGCTGCCGGCATGCTCGGCGAGGAAGCCGAGCGTGCGGCCCGCCATGATCGACAGAACGAGCGTGCCGCGGCCGATCATCGGCTGCACCGCGGGCAGCGTTTCCGCCGCGACCTGCGGCTTCACCGCGACGACCAGTGCGGTCGCCTGCACCGGCTTCTTGCCGCTCTGCTTCGGATTGAGTTTGAGGCCGCGCCGCGTCAGCGCCTTGATCGTCTTGCCCGGCTTGGGATCGAGGACGACGACGCGTTTCGGATCGAGGCCGCGCGCCAGCCAGCCGTCGAGCATCGCGCCACCCATCTTGCCGGCGCCGAGTAGAACGAGGGTGCCGCGAAACCGCTTGAGCGGCAGGTTGCGCGATGCGGACGCGGTCTTGCGAGCCATGGTGACGAACTCAGGCTTCGCCGGAGGTCTCGAACATCGCCGCGTCGAGCGCCTCGCGCGCGGGGCGGCCGGCCCAGACCACGAACTGATAGGCCGGGAAATTGCGCTCGCAGGCATCGAGCGCAGTACCGAGCAGCGCCTCGCACTGTTTGCCGGAGGCTTCGACGCCGCCCGCGAGCACCAGCGCGTTGCGGTACATGACCAGGCCTTCCTTGGTCCACAGATCGAAGTGGCCGACCCACATCTGCTCGTTGATCATCGAGATCAGCTTCTGCACTTCGGTGCGGCGGCGCTCCGGAACCCGCAGGTCGAACGCGCAGGCGAGATGCAGCGCCTCGATGTCGCACATCCAGGTGTACGACACCTGGTAGTCGGACCATTTGCCCGACACCAGCAACGTGATCTCGTCGTCGCTTGCGCGCTCGAACGACCAGTTGTTCCCGGCGGCGATCCGCTCGATCACTTCGAGCGGGTGGCTTCGCTGGTCGTCGGTGTAGCTGACGAGGGACATTCCGGTCTCCGCTTCTTGGCTCTTCTGAGCCCTTGGCTTTCTGTCGCCGGGCGCGCGCAAGCCACCGCACGCGCACGGCACGCATGTCCCACCCACTCGCGCGGGTTTCGGTTGATACTGGAAAGACGGAACGCCTTGACCGTCGGCAACGAATCACTGGCGAATCGACTATAACCTCACGATTCCGGCCATCTCAAGGACCGTCTTCGCTTCGGAATGAGCCGTGATTTGCGGAGTCCGCGCAAGAGTCGCGACTCACTCTCCACAACGGAAACCGTGGACAGAGTCAATCTGTAGTGGAAAACCTGCGTGGCCCTAAAAGCCCGCGCCGCGGCCGTTTCCAGTGCGGCGACTGATTGAATCAGTCGAACAGGCTCGACACTGACTCTTCGGCGGCGGTGCGGCTGATCGCTTCGCCGATCAGATTGGCAATCGGCAGAACGCGGATGTTGTGTGCGGCGAGCACTTCCTTGGTCGGCTGGATCGAGTCGGTGATCACCATTTCCTTGATCCGCGAGGCGGTCACGCGCGCGACCGCGCCGCCCGACAGCACGCCGTGCGTGAGATAGGCGTAGACGTCCTTGGCGCCGTTGGCGAGCAGCGCGTCGGCGGCATTCACCAGCGTGCCGCCGGAATCGACGATGTCGTCGATCAGGATGCAGGTATGGCCGGCGACGTCGCCGATCACGTTCATCACTTCGGATTCACCGGCGCGCTCGCGGCGCTTGTCGATGATCGACAGCGGCGCGTTGATGCGCTTGGCGAGCCCGCGGGCGCGCACCACGCCGCCGACGTCCGGCGACACCACCATCAGGTTTTCGAGGCCCTTGAACTGCTCGCGGATGTCGCGGGTCATCACCGGCGAGGCGTAAAGGTTGTCGGTCGGGATATCGAAGAAGCCCTGGATCTGCCCCGCATGCAGGTCGAGCGTCATCACGCGGTCGACGCCGGCGCGGGTGATCAGGTTGGCGACCAGCTTCGCCGAGATCGGTGTGCGCGGGCCGGGTTTGCGGTCCTGCCGGGCATAGCCGAAATAGGGGATCACCGCGGTGATGCGGCGCGCCGAGGAACGGCGCAGCGCGTCGGTGATGATCAAGAGCTCCATCAGGTGGTCGTTCGCCGGGAACGAGGTCGACTGGACGATGAAGCAGTCGGCGCCGCGCACGTTCTCCTGAATTTCGACGAACACTTCCATGTCCGCGAACCGGCGGACCACCGCCTTGGCCAGCGGCTGTTTCAGGTAATCGGCGATCGATTGCGCGAGCTTTGGATTCGAATTGCCGGCGACGAGCTTGATGGCCCCATTCTTGGCCGACATACGCTTCTCCTCGCATCCACCGACAGGCGCGAGGTGCATAACAAGCGCGGCCGGGAGCGGCAATATTTCGCGGCGATTTTTGCCCTGAATTTCCGCCGGGTGCCCGCGCGCCCTAGTCCGCGAGCGCGATGGCGTTGATGTGGCGCCCGTAATCCGGCTCGCCCCGCTGGGTGGTCCGCCGATAGCTGAAAAACCGCGTCGGATCGGCGTGGGTATCGAAGCCCAGGTCCTCGAAACCGCCGACTCCGGCCTGTTCCACCCGCGAAGCGATATAGCCCGGCAGGTCGAACATCGCGTGGCCAGGCTTTCCGGCCGCAAAGAACCGCACATTGGCCGGGTCTGCCGCGGCGAACCGTTCGACGAATTCGGTCGAGACCTCGTAGCTCGGCTGCCGGATCAGCGGGCCGAGCACGACGCGGATACCGCGCCGGGTCGCGCCGAGCCGTTCCATGGCCGCGAGGGTCGCCTCGATCACGCCGGTGAAGGCACCGCGCCAGCCGGCGTGGGCTGCGCCGATCACCCGCGCATCCGGATCGGCGAACAGCAATGGGCCGCAATCGGCGGTGGAAATGCCGAGGCCAAGGCCCGGCGTCCGAGTCACCATCGCGTCGGCGCGCGGCCGCTCGGCGGCGGGCCAGGGCGCTTCGACCGTCACCACGTCCGGCGAGTGGATCTGATAGGCGGTCAGGAACCGCTCCGGCGCGACGCCGATGGCCGCGGCCATCCGGGCGCGGTTCTCGCGCACATGGTGCGCATCGTCATTGGAGCCGACGCCACCGTTGAGGCTGGCGTAAATCCCGCCGGACACGCCGCCCTCGCGGGTAAAAAAGCCGTGGCGGATGCCTGGCAGTGCCGCCAGCGATGGAGCATCGATCTTCATCGCCTTCATGGATCAAATCCTGGCAGGGGGCCGAGTCGCGGATCGGCCAGCGCCATCACCTTGAACAGTTCACCCATGGTGGTGCGGCCGGCGCCGGTGAGGCGGTCGAGCGCGGCGTCGATGTCATGGCGCTGTGCGGCGGTGGCATGCGCCTTGAGCGCCTGCGCCCGCTCGACGATGCCGAGCCGGCGCAGCCATTCGCCCTGACCCATCGGCCCCTGGACGGCGGCGCCCATCGCGCCGGCGGCGAGGCCGAGAGCCTGAAAGTCCACGTGCGCGGTGAGGTCGGCCATGCCCGGCGCGTGCAGCGGATCGGTGAAGGCGTGGCGCGCCGCTGCTTGCAAGGTGTCGCCGGTGTCGCTGCGGATATGGCCGTAGTCGATGATCAGCGCGGCGCCGTTGGCACGGCCGATCCGCTTGCCGACATCGAATGCCATCTGATCGGAGCGCCATTCGAACAGTTCGTCGTCATGCGCGTCGTGCAGATGCTTCGGCAGCAGCCGCTCGAAATGCGGGATCGGCTCCTGCGCCAGCGTGTAGCCGAGACTGCCATCGGCATCGACATGCACCATACGCTCGTGCCAGCCGTCGCCGCGCTTCACCGCCTGATGGACGGGCAGGGCATCGAAGAACTCGTTGGCGATGATGATGGTCGGTCCATCCGGCACCTCGCCGAGCGTCGTGTGCCATTGCGGCGTTTCCGGCAGTCGCGCCAGCGTCTCCGCCTGGCGCGCGCGCAGCGCCGCGTTGATCTCGACCAGATGGATGCCGCCGATCGCGGCGACGAACGGCGGCACCGCCTGTGCGGCGCGCATCGCGTCGGCCATCAGCGTGCCGCGGCCGGGGCCGAGTTCGACCACGCGCAGGCCCGCTGGCGAGCCCATCAGCCGCCACACCGCGGTCATCCAAAGGCCGATTAACTCGCCGAACATCTGGCTGATTTCCGGCGCGGTGATGAAATCGCCGGACGCGCCGATCGGATCGCGGCAGACGTAATAGCCGTATTGCGGGTGCGCGAGGCAGAGATCCATGTAGTGCGACACGGACACCGGTCCGCGCCGCGCGATCAGACCGCGGATTTCCTGTTCGAGCGGTCCCTGATCGCTCATCGCGGCTCCGTGACACGCGGATGCCGTACGGCATAGACCGCGAACGCCAGCCCGGCGAGGAACAGCGGGATCGACAGCAACATGCCCATGGTGAGGCCGCCCCAGAGGAAACCAAGCTGCGCGTCAGGCTCGCGGAACAACTCGCTGAACGAACGCGCGACAGCATAGCCCATGGCGAACACGCCGATCACGAGACCGGGCCGCTTCAGCGCTCCGGCGCGGATCAGCAAAGCGAGCAGCGCGAACAATACGATGCCTTCCAGCGTCGCCTCGTAGAGCTGGCTCGGATGGCGCGGGAGTGGCCCGCCGGTCGGGAAGACCATCGCCCACGGCACGTCGGTCGGGCGGCCCCATAATTCGCCGTTGATGAAATTGGCGATCCGGCCGAGGCACAGGCCGATCGGGCCGGCCGCGCAGGTGAGATCGCCGAGCGACAGGATCGGGATGCCGCGCTTCCTCGCGAACAGCACCACCGCGATCACACAGCCGGCGAAGCCGCCGTGGAACGACATGCCGCCGTTCCACAGTTGGAAGATCTCCAGCGGATGCGCCAGGAAGTAGGGCAGGTTATAGAACAGCACGTAGCCGGTGCGGCCGCCGAGGATGATGCCGACCGTGACCCACAGCACGAAGTCGTCGAAGTCGAGCAGGGTCAGCGGCGGTTGGCCGCCCCACAACCGTTCGGCGCGGATCAGGAGCCGCGCATACCACCAGCCGAGCAGGATGCCGAAAATATAAGCGAGCGCATACCAGCGGATCGCGAACGGGCCGATACTGACCAGCACCGGGTCGAAAGCGGGAAACGGCAGGACCAGCAGCGGCGGCATTCCGGACTCCGGCGGATACGGGACTGTGATGCAACGCGCAGCGGACGATTTGTCAATGCCGCATCTGCCTCATAGGGCTTGCCACGGGTTTTGGATGGCGGGGCTTGCGAGAGCGGGACGGGAACGCCATTGTCCGGGTCAACACCACCGACACTTCACGAGGCGATCATGACGCAGACCTCCAGCCGCTTCTTCGACGAGATCGGTCGTCTGATGAACGATGCCGCCGGTGTGGCGCAGGGCGTGCGCCGCGAATTCGACACCGTGTTCCGCAGTCAGGCCGAGCGGATCCTGCGCGACCTCGACGTGGTCCCGCGCGAGGAGTTCGAGGCGGTGCGCGAGATGGCGCGGCTGGCCCGCGAGGAGAACGAGGCGCTCAAGGCCCGGCTCGACGCGCTGGAAGCCCGGCTCGGTGGTGCCGGCTCGGCCAGTTAAGGAAAAACCGGTTATTTTCGGCGGTTTTCGCCGCAAATAGAGCCGTTTTCGCCAGTTTTGGGCGTCTCCTTTCCTTGCCCTTTGAGCAGGTCGCCGCTATAACCCCGCCCGTCCGCGACCCCCGGCACCCCTGGAGGCTTGTTGCGGCGAAACACGGGCGGCGCGAGCCGCCTTTCACTTTTGCGAGGACATTACGATGGCGACCGTCAAGGAAATGAAGGCGACGGTTCGCTCGAAGAGCGGCAAGGGGGCCGCCCGAGCGGAACGGCGCGCCGGCAGAGTGCCGGGCGTGATTTACGGAGACAGCAAACCCCCGGTGGCGATCGCGCTCGATCACGCCGAACTGCGGCAGCGCATTTATGCCGGCCGGTTCCTGACCTCGATCTATGACATCGAGATCGACGGCCAGAAGCATCGCGTCATTCCGCGCGATTACCAGCTCGATCCGGTCAAGGATCATCCGCTGCATGTCGACTTCCTGCGTCTCGGCGAAGGTCAGCCGATCCGCGTTCACATCGCCGTGCGCGTCATCAATGCCGATGCCTCGCCCGGCATCAAGCGCGGCGGTGCGGTCAACATCGTCACTCATTCGATCGAAATCTCGTGCCTGCCGGAAGACATTCCGGAATCGATCGACGTCGATATCGCCGGCCTCGAAATCAACTATTCGAAGCATCTGCGCGACGTGAAGCTGCCGGCGAACGTCAAGGTGCTGGCGCCGGAAGAAATGACGCTGGTCACCATCGTTCCGCCGTCCGGCTACGCCGAAGAACAGCGTGCGGCTGCCGAAGCGGCTGCTGCTCCCGCTGCTGCGGCTGCACCGGCCGCTGGTGCCGCTGCTCCGGCTGCTGGTGCCGCGGCTCCGGCCGCGGGTGCTGCTGCGGCCGCTCCGGCCGCGGGTGCCGCTCCCGCCAAGAAGTAAACGCCAGCCGCGCGCCGGTCTCCGGCGCGCGGCTCGTTCTCTTCGCGCTGCGCGCTCGGTGGTGCCGCCATGCTGCTGTTTGTCGGTCTCGGCAATCCGGGCGACCGCTACGTCGCCAATCGTCACAATATTGGTTTCATGGCCGTGCAGGAGATTGCGCGGCGGCATGATATCGCGCCGTGGCGTCGCCGCTTCCAGGGTGTCGCCGTGGAAGGCACGCTCGGTGGCGAGAAGACGCTGCTGCTGCTGCCCGGCACTTATATGAACGAGTCGGGCCGTGCCGTGGTCGAAGCAGCGCAGTTCTACAAGCTCTCGCCCGCCGACATCGTCGTGTTCCACGACGAACTCGATCTGCCGCCCGGCAAGCTGCGGATCAAGACCGGCGGCGGCAATGCCGGCCACAACGGGTTGCGTTCGATCACCGCGCATGTCGGCAACGACTATCGGCGCGTGCGCATCGGCATCGGCCATCCAGGCGACAAGGATCGCGTGCACAGCTACGTGCTGCAGGATTTCGCCAAGAGCGAGCGCTCGTGGGTGACCGCTCTGTGCGAGGTGATCGCGGACAATGCGCCGCTGCTGGCGAAGGGCCAGGATGCGACGTTCCAGAACAAGGTGCATCTGGCGATGGACGCCAAAGGCTTCGGCGACAAGGATTTGGGTGACGCGGCCGGCGCCGGGCCCGCCAACACGAAAGACAAGAACTGATGGGATTCAAGTGCGGCATCGTCGGTCTGCCCAATGTCGGCAAGTCGACCCTTTTCAACGCGTTGACGCAAACCGCGGCAGCGCAGGCGGCGAACTATCCGTTCTGCACGATCGAGCCGAATGTCGGTGAGATCGCGGTGCCGGACCCGCGCCTGGACAAGCTCGCGGCGCTGGCGAAGTCACAGCAGATCGTGCCGACGCGCATCACCTTCGTCGACATCGCCGGTCTGGTGAAGGGCGCGTCGAAGGGCGAGGGGCTTGGCAACCAGTTCCTTGCCACCATCCGCGAGGTCGATGCCATCGTCCATGTGGTGCGCTGCTTCGAGGATGGGGACATCACCCACGTCGAGGGCCGCATCGATCCGATCGCCGACATAGACACGATCGAGACCGAGCTGATGCTCGCCGATCTCGACAGCCTCGAGAAGCGGATCGACAATCTCGAGAAGAAGGCGAAGGGCTCCGGCGAGGACGCCAAGGAAGCGCGCGAGATGCTCGATCTCGTCAAGCGTTCGCTTGCGCTGCTGCGCGACGGCAAGCCGGCGCGCCTCGTCGAGCGGAAGCCGGACGAGGAGCGGCTGTTCCATTCGCTCGGGTTGTTGACCTCGGCGCCGGTGCTTTACGCCTGCAACGTCGAGGAAGGCTCCGCTGCGACCGGCAACGATTTCTCCAAACGCGTCGAGGAACGGGCCAGGGCCGAAGGGGCGGTGTGCGTCGTTATCTCGGCGAAGATCGAATCCGAGATCGCCGCGCTGCCCGAAGGCGAGCGCAAGGATTACCTGGAGGCGGTTGGCCTCACCGAGCCGGGCCTCGACCGGCTAATCCGCGCCGGCTACGGCCTCTTGCATCTGCTGACCTACTTCACCGTTGGTCCGAAGGAAGCGCGCGCCTGGACCATCACCGGCGGCACCAAGGCGCCGCAGGCGGCCGGCGTGATCCATACCGATTTCGAGCGCGGCTTCATCCGCGCCGAGACCATCGGTTACGACGATTATGTGCGGCTCGGCGGCGAAGCCGGCGCGCGCGAGGCCGGGCGGCTGCGGCTCGAGGGCAAGGACTATGTGGTCGCCGATGGCGACGTGATGCATTTCCGCTTCGCGACCTGACGACAACATGACGGTCCGCCGGCTTGAACCGGCGGCCCTCCCGGCGCGACTATCCTCAAGCGGGTGGTTATTCCCCTGCTTTGACCGGAGTGACGCGCCATGAAAATCCGCCTGTCGCTGATGACATTCGCCGCGCTTGCCGTCATGGGAGCGGTCCATCCGGCCGCGGCCGAGGTTCAGAAATTCATGAACCCCTGCGACAGCGGGCTTTGCGCCTTTTTCCGCGCTTCCACGACTGTGCCGGACGGCTGGGCCGAGGACGCCGAGGCGACCCGCGAATTGCGGGTGCAGATGCTGCTGCCCAAGGGCCAGGATTTCGAGGACGCGCCGGCCAAGATCTATACGCTGGTTCGGTACAATGCGGGCGGCAAGCTGCAGGTCGCCGACATCGTCAAGGACACCTATGCGGACTGGCGCCGTCGCGCCAAAACCGCGAAGCCGGAAAAGCTCGCCGATATCGTCCGGGCCGACGGCAAGCCGGTGTTCGTCAGCCATCGCTTCGAGGCGCCGCGCCTGAAGGAGCAGGGTTTCGAGCGCACCTCCATCACCACCGATACCGACAAGGACGGCAACACGTTTTTCGTGATCGTCGTGCTTTCGGCGAATTCGAGGGATGCGTTTGTGAAGGCCGAGGGTGCCTACAATTCGATGCTGAAATCGTATTAACTGAGGGAATGCCGAAACGCGCCTTTGAGGATTTTCCCCCCGGCCTCGAACTGACCCTCGGTCCGCGCCATGTGACGCGCGACGAGATCGTCGCTTTTGCCGCCGAATTCGATCCGCAGCCGATGCATCTCGATGAGGAAGCCGGCCGCCGTTCGATGCTCGGCGGTCTCGCTGGCTCCGGCTGGCACACCTGCTGTCTGATGATGCGGTTGATCGCCGACGAGATGCTGGCGCAGTCCACTTCGATGGGTGCACCCGGCGTCGACGAGATCAAATGGATCGCGCCGCTGCGGCCGGATAGCGACATCACCGTCAGGGCGACGGTGACTGCGGCGCGCCGCTCGCGCAGCCGGCCCGAGATGGGGTTGGTCAGTTTTCGTTACGACGTCCACGACCAGCACGACACCCACATCATGGCCGTGACTTCGACGATGATGTTCGGCACGCGCGAGAGTACCACCGCATGAAATTCTTCGACGATCTGCGCGTCGGCGATCGGTTCGAGGTCGGCCAGTTTCATTTCACCGCCGAGAACATCAAATCCTTCGCGACGCGGTTCGACCCGCAGCCTTTCCATCTCGATGAAGCGGCAGCAGCGAAGTCGCATTTCGGCGCGCTGTGCGCGTCCGGATGGCAAGTCGCCATCGTCTGGATGCCGCTGATGGTCGCGTTCCGCAAACGCCTGGCCGAGGAAATGCAGGCACGCGGCGAAACGCCGGCAGTCACCGGACCGGCGCCAGGCATCCGCGATCTCAAATGGCTCAAGCCGGTGTATGCCGGCGATATGGTGATTTATGCGACCGAGATCACCGCCATGCGGACTTCGGCGAGCCGCCCGGACTGGGGCCTCGCCACGCTGCTCACCACCGGCGACAACCAGAAGGGCGAGCGGGTGATCTCGTTCGACAGTATTTCCTTCGTGCCGCGCCGGGTCTGATGGGAGCTTGCCGATGACCGCCGTGATGCCGCAAACGGGTCTCGACGCGAAGCGCGACGAGCGCCGCGCCGCCGGCGTCGCCTTCGGCGCGCATGCGCTGCACGACGGCTATACCGATCTCATCTATGTGATGCTGCCGGTTTGGCAGGCGGAATTCGGCCTTGGCTATGCCGCGCTCGGTCTGCTGCGTGGCTTGTTCTCCGGCACGATGGCCGGGTTGCAAATCCCGGCGGGCTTTGTCGCCGAACGGTTCGGCGCGCCGGCGGTGCTGGCGCTCGGCACGCTGCTGACCGGCTGCGCCTATCTGCTGGCCGGCTGGAGCGGCGGGCTGGTGATGCTTGCTGTCGCGCTGTTTCTCGGTGGTGCCGGATCGAGCACGCAGCATCCGCTGGCCTCGGAGCTGATCGCCCAGGCGTTTTCCGGCCCGCGCTCACGCAAGGCGCTCGGCACCTACAATTTCGCCGGCGACATCGGCAAGATGGCGGTGCCGCTCGCGGCATCGCTGCTGCTGGTGGTGCTGCCGTGGCGCGAGGCGCTCGCCATTCTCGGTGGCTGCGGCATCGTCGCGGCGGTGGCGATCTTCGTGCTGATGCCGCGCTATGCGCCGGCGCATACCATGCCGAAAAGCACCGAAGGCGGTCCGGTGCGCACACCACGCCGGCTCGCCTTTCCGGTTCTGACCACGGTGGGCGTGCTCGACAGTGCGACACGCATGGCGTTTCTCACCTTCCTGCCGTTCGTGCTGACGGAGAAGGGCGCGAGTCTGCCGACGATCGGCGTTGCGTTGACCCTGGTGTTCGCTGGCGGCGCAGTCGGCAAATTGGCTTGCGCGTTCCTCGGCGCGCGCATCGGCACGATCGCTACCGTGTGGGTGACGGAGATCGTCACCGCGCTCGGCATCGCCGCGTTGCTGCCGCTGCCGCTCGAGGGCGTGCTGGTACTGCTGCCGATTGTCGGCATTGCGCTCAATGGCACCTCGTCGGTGCTTTATGGCTCGGTGCCGGATCTGGTGGCCCCGGAAAAGCGCGTGCGCGCGTTCGGCATCTTCTACACCGGTACGATCGGCGCCGGTGCGGTCTCGCCGGCGGTGTTCGGCGCGCTCGGCGATCTGATGAGCGTCAATGTGTCGATGCTGTGCATCGCCGCGCTCGCGTTGCTCACTTTGCCGCTGATCACCTGGTTGCGGCGCGATCTTGCCGAACAACCTTAAGCATCTCTCTCATGCGGCTGACATGATTTGTGTCCGGATGACGCAATTCGTGAGTTGGTTCCGTGCTGCGTATGGAACGTCGGCGGCGTGCCCCGCGTTGGGCCGCTGACTTCCACCACAGCAGGAGTTCCTCATGACGTCTCAGGTCCGCCATCATGTTTGCCTGGCTGCCAGCGCGCTGGCGCTGCTGGCGGGAACGGCGGTGGCATCCGCCCAGACGACGGTCATCACCCGTGAACCGGTCGAAACCCGCACCGTGGTGACCGAGCGCGCGCCGCTGCAACTGTCGCCGGCGCAACGCACGGTGATCTATCGCACGGTGACGCGCGAGCGCGTGGCGCCGGTGCCTCCGCCGACGGTGCGCTACCAGGTCGGTATGCGGGTTCCGGAGACGGTGGAGTTGCAGGCCGTCCCCGACACGGTAGTCACCGAGGTTCCCGCGGTCCGGTCCTATAAGTACATGACCGTGAATAACCGGGTCTGGCTGGTCGACCCCGCCACCAGCCAGATTGTGGCCGAGGTTGACGAGTAAAATCTGCCCAAATGGCTCGGCTGCCGTATAAACTGGCAGCCGGGCGCGTTTGGTGGCCCTTAGACCAAAGTCGCCCAAAACCGGCGTTTTTGGAGGAATTCCAACGGCTTCCCGTTTACCGTCAGATCGGCCATGCGCCGGGGGCGGTAGATTTTTTTGCGGTGCAGCGCCATATTGTGCAGCGGAGGTTTTGACATGAGCATGATCAACTACCAGTCGCCCTCGGAGCTGTTCCCGAGCCGTAGCCGCAAGTCCCGCCGCCCGATCGGCTACAAGCGGTTTCCGACCGCTGCCGAGGCGATTCGCTTCGCCATCGAGGAAATGCCGTCGGACGCGCTGCTGGGCGCCTACCTGGAAATCGGCGAGCGTCGTTTCGATGGAAACGGCATCCGGCAGCTTTACGAAAGCTCCGAATATCCGTTGCCGCGCCGGACGTCGAATTAACGACGACCCGCAACTGCAGACGACACAGGCCAATTAACCCTCAGCCGTTCTTAAGCATGACGAGTGGCCCCGCGCGGGGCCATTTTCGTGCCGGTTTCGCAGCGCATCGGAACGAACGATCGGCGCGCGCGTTTGTGGGGGGAACGACATTGCTACGGACGAAGACGAGAATGACGGACAAGATCACTTTGGGCGGGATTGGTTATCTGCTGGCCGGCGTCACGGTGTTTGTGACGTTGATGGGGGCCATGGTGGTGATGGACTACACATCGGGCCGCATGGACCTCGACGGGACCATGAAATCCGCGACCACGCTGCGCCGCTAACAGACCGAGGCGGCCGATCTTGGCCACCTTTTTCCTTGAGGCTGTAGGGGCACTGTTCGGGATCCCTCTCCAATCCCGCATCAAACCTCGGTCTCCTTCACCAGATGTCCGGCGAAATGCAATCCGATAGGGTGGATCAATGACGATTCGCCCGGTTTTATCTTGTCTCGCTGGCTTTGCCGTCACCCTGGCCGTTGCGCTGATGTCCCTGGCTACCGAAAGCGATGCGGCGTCGCCGCGCACGGCCGCAAAGCCGCTGCCGCGCGGTTTCGTCGATGTCGCGACCGTTGTTCCGGGCGTTGTCGCCGATCTGCGCTATGCCACTGAGAACAATTTTGTCGGCGCCCGGATCGATGGCTATCGCGCCGCGCGCTGCATCCTGACGCGGCAGGCGGCGGATGCGCTCGCCGCCGTGCAGAACGACCTCGCGGAACGCGGCCTCGGCCTCAAGCTGTTCGACTGCTACCGGCCGAAGCGGGCGGTCGCGCATTTCGCGCGCTGGGCGCGCGATCTCAAGGCGACCGCGACCAAGTCGCAATATTATCCGCAGGTCGACAAGCAGCACCTGTTCCGGGACGGCTATATTGCACACCGCTCCGGGCATTCGCGCGGCTCGACCGTCGATCTGACGCTGGTGCGGCTCGCCAATCAGGTCGAACTGGATATGGGGACGCCGTTCGATTTCTTCTCGCCGAAGTCCTGGCCCGCGGACACCTCGATCACGCCCGACCAGCAGTTCAACCGGCGCATTCTGTTCGAGGCGATGACCCGGCGTGGCTTCCGCGACTACGACAAGGAATGGTGGCATTTCTCGCTCGCCAACGAGCCGTTCCCGCGCACCTATTTCGATTTCGTCATCGAATAGAGCGTTTTCGAGCGAAGTGGATGCCGGTTCGCGTCAAGAAACCGCGAAAATCAAAAGACTCTAGCGCAATCGATATTCAAAACGACAACGGCCGGGCGTAAAGCCCGGCCGTTTCCGTTTTCATCGCGCCGCGCCGATCAGGTGTCGTGATCGCGGTTGGTCGGCTGTGCCTTCCACTGGGTCATGCTCTCGGCGATGATCTTCATCGCCGTCATCGCCGCCGCGTTCAGGCTCGCATAGCCGGCGATTTCGCGCGACACGCGTTCACCCTCGCCACGTAGCATGTCGCGCACGCTTTGCAGTTCGAGGATCACCTTGTCGATTTCTTCCATCGAGCCGCCGGACACCCGGCGGATCAGTTCGTTGATATCGTGATTGTGCTGCGTATTCACCGGTGCCCCTTGTGTTCCGGCGAGCGGCGTCGCGCCCGGCAGGCCGTTCTGACGTGGCGCGCTGCGTTCCTCGCGCAAGCGACGTGGCGCGAACTGGTCGCGGCGCACGAACTCGCGGATATCGCTCTCGACTTTCGCGGCGGCATCTTCCGCCGGGTCGATATCCTTGCGATCGCCTCTGATCACCGTCGCCATACAGGTCTCCTTGATGTTGCCTAGAGCGCGGACGTTGCGCTTGCGCCTATGGCGACACGGAACTGTGACCTTTCCGCGTTCACGATCGGGAGGATTTTAATTTTCCGCGCGAAACGCCGAGTTCCATGAATGGGAATTCACATTCGTAATATTTTCAACGGGATAGTCTCGCTACGTGAACCGATTGCGGTTTGCCACGTTGGTGGCGGGTGACACGTCCATTCCCGAGGAGAGCAATATGAAGTCGATGATTGTGGGTGCTCTGGCCGCCGCCACGATGGCCATCATTATTCCCGCCAGCGTCCAGCAGGCGGATGCGCAAACCGTGGTGCGTGAAAAGGTGGTGGTGAAGCAGGGCATGCGCCCGCATCATCGCATGGACCGCCGCTGCTTCACCGAACGCACCCGCGTGCATCGTCCGGGCGGCCGCGTGATCATCAAGACGCGCCGCGTCTGCCGCTGATCGTTTCTCCGTCGTATTTGTCACGGACGGCCCCGCTCGCGCGGGGCCGTTTCGTTTACGACTTTGACAGCATGCCGTCCTGCGTGCGCTGATCATGCCCAGCGATTCTCCGCACGAGGCTGAGACAATGCGATTGCTGACCACGACGATCATCCTCGCGGCCGTCGGTGCCGTGGCGCTGCCGACGCTCGCGTCGGCGCAGGCGATCACCCGCGGTCGTGCCATCGTCGACCGGCCAAAGAAGTCCGCGCCGGCGCAGCAGTGCCGTGTCATCAATGTACCGGTCACGCAAGCGAACGGCAGCGTGGTGATGCAGCCGCGTCAGGTTTGCGGCTAGCTCAGGCGACCCGCGAGAGATCGAACTCCCGGCCCAGCGCCTGCTCGGCCGCGTCGAGCGTGTCGAACAACACGCGGACGCTGCGGAGCTGACCGTCCTGCGCGGTGGCGAATTGCGCCATCCGGACGGTGAGCGTACGGCCGCTGCGGCGGTCCTGCGCCGTGAGGCGCACCAGCGCGGCGGCTTCGCTGCCGTCGAACAGCACCTGCTCGGGCTCGCAGCGGGTGAGGGCGGCAGCGGCGGCAAGTTCGCCGATCGCGGCGAGCACCGCCGCTTTGCCCTGACGCTTGCCCATGAAAGGAAACAGGTCGACCGGCCCGTACATCACCCATTCGACGTCGGGATGCAGGAACGGCACGATTGGCTCGGTGTTGCGCGTCGCCAAAGCAACGCACAACGCGCGGGAAAACCCGCGCAGAATCTCTGCGGTCACGATATGAATTCCAAGTCCCTGGTGGGGCGACCCTGAGATCCTGGCGTCAACCCGCCGGATGTATCGCCGCTCGGCACAACGGGCGCAGTGCACCCGTATATTTCATTGTAACCTAGTGCTGTCCCGCATCGTGGGGTAGGCGCCGCGCCGCATAGCTGCAATTCCCGAGGCTCCCCGCGAGGGACTGCGGCGGCGGTAAAATCAGCTTCGGAACCCGGCCCCCGACTTGGCGTTGCTCTCACGGCCCGGCGTTGTCAGGATGTGCAAGGGCGACGTCGCTGCGGGAGGCGCTTATGAAGCAGACGACTCTTCATCCTCGTTTCACCGTGTTTTTCATCGCGCGATGGATCGCTCCGGCCGTGCTTGCAATGTGCGCCGGCCTGATCGCCAGCTTGCCGCCGGTGGCCGCGGCGCGGGCCGACACCATGCCGCGCTACGATGTGCAGCGGGCCTGCCGCGGCGCCGCGGAAGCGGCGGTCTCGCCCGGCCGCACCAGCCAGAGCTGCGAGAACGACGAAACCAGCGCGCGCGACGCGCTCGACAAGCAGTGGAGTGACTATCCCGATGCCGATCGGGTCCGTTGCGTCCGTGCCTCGAGCCTTGGTGGCCCGGCAAGCTATGTCGATCTGCTGACCTGCCTCGACATGGCGAAATCGGTGCGGGCGTTGCCGAAGGATCGCCAGGATCCGCTCGGCGTTCCGCCGGCGTCGCGTTGACCGCATAGCCGTCGTGGAACGGGGCTGCGGCGCGCGCTCGTGTGATCGTGTATAAGCCGCGCATCGCCGTTCGATGCGATGGCTTGATACGAAAGGCTTGTCCGTGACCGTCTCTCCCGCCGTGCTGAAAGATCTCGCGCCCACCGGCCGCTTGCGCGCCGCCATCAATCACGGCAACACCGTGCTGGCGCAAAAGCACGCCGACGGCACGCTCGGTGGCGTCACCGTCGCGCTCGTGCGCGAACTCGGCAAACGGCTCGGCGTGCCGGTCGATCTCGTGCCGTTCGACGCGGCCGGCAAGGTGTTCGCGGCGATCCCCACGCAAGCCTGGGATGTCGCGTTCCTCGCCATCGAGCCGGCGCGCGCCGCCGAGATCGAATTCACCGCGCCCTATGTGCTGATCGAGGGCTTTTTCATGGTGCCGCAGGACTCCACGCTGCACGCGCCGGCCGATGTCGACCGCGCCGGCGTCCGCATCGGTGTGGCGAAAGGCGCGGCCTACGACTTGTTCCTGTCGCGCACGCTCAAACACGCGACCCTGCAGCGCGCGCCGACCGGCCCGGAAGCGATGCAGATGACCCTGCGCGAGAAGCTCGAGGCCGGCGCCGGCGTGCGCCAGCACATCAGCAAATTCGTCGCCGAGCATCCCGAACTGCGGATGATCGAGCCGCGCTTCATGGCGATCGAGCAGGCGATGGGCACGCTCAAGGGCCGGCTCGACGGCGTTGGCTATCTCAAGCCGTTCATCGAGGAGATGAAGGCCGGCGGCATGATTGCCGCCGAGCTGAAGGCAAGCGGCCAGACCGGGGCCGTGGTCGCACCGCGAGCATGATCCAAAGAAGTGGGAACCGGTTTTCGGATGAGATCATGCTCGAACAAAATGAGAGCAATCATCCGGTAGCGTTGTTTTAGCGTCTCTGGTTGCGCATCGTCTCGTCGATGCACTTGTCGACCGCGGCGGATTTCTGATCGAGCGACATCTTCGAACTGTCGTATTTCATCCAGCAGCGCGCACTGGCCTGCGCTTCGTCGAGCGGCACTTCGACCTTGGCGTCGGCCGCGTTGGCGGATCGTGCCGCGGGCGCGGCGGGTGCCGCTGCGGCGGCCGATGATGGTGACGCGGCTGCTGTTGCCGCCGTGTCGCCGTCGGTGGCGCAGGCGCCGAGCGTCAGCGCCGCGGCGAGGGCGGCAGCAAGCGGCGCGACGCGCCAGACCGAAGATGCGATCGACATAGAGAAACTCCCGTCGCCGCCCCCGGCGATGGCGCGCACTTTACCGCGCCGCGATGGGAAATAAAGAGGAGAGATGTGAGGCCGGCGCTTGTTGTTCTGCTATTCTCGGCGCGAGGCCGACCGGGAGTCCGCGCATGCCCAAAGCAGCTCAAAAGACAGTCAAAAAGACGGCTCAAAAGAAGCCCGTTGCGAAGGGCGTGGCAGCGACGGCGGGCGACGACAACGCCTCCGCGCACATCGACGCCCGCATCAAGGAGCTGGGCGACTGGCGCGGAGCGATGCTCAAGCGCATCCGCGCGATCATCCACAAGGCTGATCCCGATGTGGTCGAGACCTGGAAATGGCGCGGCGTGCCGGTGTGGGAGCACGACGGCATCCTTTGCACCGGCGAGACCTACAAGGCCGTGGTGAAGCTGACCTTCGCCAAGGGCGCGGCGCTCGACGATCCGGCGAAGATGTTCAACGCGAGCCTCGACGGCAATGTCCGCCGCGCTATCGACATCCACGAGGGCGACGAGATCAACGAGAAAGCGCTCATGGCGTTGATCCGGGAGGCTGTGGCGTTGAACCAGAAGAAGAAAAAGAAGTAGGGCCACATATTCTTACCCTCATGGTGAGGAGCTCCGCCCATAGCACGTCGAAGGCGTGCGTAAACGCGCTGATGGCGCATAGCGCGAAGGCGGGGCGTCTCGAACCATGAGGTGACGATATCGTGGCCGCCTCGTCCTTCGAGACGCGGGCTTTGCCCGCTCCTCTGGATGAGGCGGGGAGAGTTGTTGTTTTGTGCCGTCCACGTCATGCCCGTGCATGATGGCGGCTGGTATCTTTCAGCGGTGCGCCGTCACCTTGCTGTCCGCTGCCGCCATTCCGAAGGCCGCTCGAATGAGCCGGCCCAGAGTCCGCGCTTGGCGTCGCGCGCCTCACGCTCGGCGGCGCTGTATCGGCCATGGCTGTGCGCCTTCAATTCGATGGCGTAGCCGGCGCGGATCATCGCCTCCGACAGATCGATGGTGCCGCCGGTGTCGTTGATGGTGCAGATGGCGACAGTGCGGTCGTAGCTCGGCGTCTTCTCGGCCGGCGCGCAGGCGACCACGCGTCCGCCGATCAGTCTGGCGAGCGTGTCGCGCGCCGACAGTCCGCAAGTCACGTCGCTGCCGTCCGCCGCGCGGCAGAGCTGACGCAGCTCCGGCGCATCGATGCCGAACAAGCGGATGCGCGCCGTGCCGATCTCCAGCGAGTCGCCGTCGACCACGCGCACGCCTCCGCTGATCGTCTCGCCCGGCGTCACGTCGCCGGTCACGGGTCCGGCGATGCGGCCGTTCGGCGCTTTGCCCCAATGGTTGTAGGCCCACGCCGCAAGCGCGACCACCGCCAGCACGATCCACGGCGGGACTTGCCGGCGCCGTGCACGCGGCGGCTCCGGTGCGCGCTGCCAGCGGCTTGGCCGAACCACTTAACGAGCCTCAGCTTGAAGAGGCCGCTGGCGTATTCTTGTTTTTAATTCGGGCATGAGCTTTTCGGAGAACCGGTTCCCATTTTTCCGGATCATGCCCTATCGGCGGCTGCGCGGTTTGAAGCCGCCGCGCATGCCAGGCCGGCCCATGGTCGAACGCGGACCATCCGACGATTTGCGGGCCGGGATCGACTCGACGCCCGGACCCATCTCTTCAAGCGTGGGTTTGCGTGGGCGTTCCCTTGAAGACGGGCTTCGCCCTTTTGTCGCGTCCGGCCGATGCGGCTTCACCTCGTGCCAGCCGGCGATGCCCATCTCGTCGAGATCGGGCTTGTGCGGGCGTGTGCGCGGATCGGCGTCGGGCGAGGCGAGATCGCGCGCGGCATTGCGGTCCTCGATCTTGCGCAAGGCCGCTCTCGCGGACGGCCCGCCCTTGGAGCGCAGCTTCGGGTTCTGCGCCTGCACGATATTGCGCGCGGTTGGATCGTCGAGCACCGCCATCTCGGTCTGGCGCAGGCGTTTGAGCTCGTCGCGCAGCCGCGCCGCTTCCTCGAAATCGAGATCGGCGGCGGCTGCGCGCATGCGCTCCTCGAGATCGGCGAGCACGGCCGCGAAGTTGTGGCCGATGGTCGCCGCGTCCTCGAACTCGCCGCTGTCGCCCTTCTTGCCGGTGGAGACGAGCACGTGGTCGCGCTCGTAGACGCTGGAGAGAATGTCGCCGATTCCCTTCTTCACGCTCTCCGGGGTGATGCCGTTCTCGGCATTGTAGGCCATCTGCTTCTCGCGGCGGCGGTTGGTCTCCGCCATGGCCCGCTCCATCGAGCCGGTGACGTGATCGGCATAGAGGATCACGCGGCCGTCGATGTTGCGCGCGGCGCGGCCGATGGTCTGCACCAGCGACGTTTCCGAGCGGAGGAAGCCTTCCTTGTCGGCGTCGAGGATCGCGACCAGCGCGCATTCGGGA
>JAHBZF010000037.1 GCA_019635575.1 Pseudolabrys sp.
CTTGATCAGCGTGCGGACTTTCTGCGCGCGCAGGTAATAGGCGTCGTAGTAGCCGGCCGACAGCACATAGGTGCCGATCATGATGCGGCGGCGCACTTCCTTGCCGAAGCCGGCGGCGCGCGTCTGCTCATACATGTCGATGATGTCCTGGCCCGGCACCCGCAGCCCGTAGCGCACGCCGTCATAGCGCGCGAGATTGGAGGAAGCCTCCGCCGGCGCGACGATGTAATAGGCCGGCAACGCGTATTTCGTGTGCGGCAGCGACACCTCGACCAGTTCGGCGCCCGCCTCCTTGAGCCACGCGACGCCCTTGTCCCACAGCGCCTCGATCTCCGAAGACATGCCGGGCATCCGGTATTCCTTCGGCACGCCGATCCGCAGCCCCTTCACCGAGCGGCCGACCGCCGCCTCGTAGTCCGGCACCGGACGATCCACAGAGGTCGTGTCCTTGGAATCGTGCCCCGACATCGAGCGCAGCAGGATCGCGGAGTCGCGCACCGTGCGCGCGAACGGCCCCGCCTGATCGAGCGACGAGGCGAACGCGACGGTGCCCCAGCGCGAGCAGCGGCCATAGGTCGGCTTGATGCCGACGATGCCGGTGAAGGCCGCCGGCTGGCGGATCGAGCCGCCGGTATCGGTGCCGGTCGCGCCGAGGCAGAGCCGCGCCGCGACCGCGGCCGCCGAACCGCCGGACGAGCCGCCCGGCACCAGCGCCGCCGTGTCGCCCTCGCGCCGCCACGGCGACACCACCGGCCCGAAAGCGGAGGTCTCGTTCGACGACCCCATGGCGAATTCGTCGTTGTTGAGCTTGCCGAGCATCACCGCGCCGTCGCGCCAGAGCTGCGACGTCACGGTCGATTCATAGGGCGGCACGAAAGTCTCGAGGATCTTCGAGCATGCGGTTGTCCGCACGCCCTCGGTGCAGAACATGTCCTTCACCGCGAGGGGAATGCCCTCCAGCGGCCCGGCTTTGCCCGCCGAGAGCCGCGCGTCGGCGGCGCGCGCCATCGCCATGGCGCGGTCCGGTGTCTCCAGCACATAGGCGTTGAGCGCGCGTGCTTTCTCCATCGCCGCGAGATGCGCGTCGGCGAGTTCGACGGCGGAAAAGGTTTTCTTCGCGAGCCCGTCGCGGGCCTGGGCCAGCGTCAGGGCAGTCAGAGCGGTCATCGTTATTCCACCACGCGCGGGACGACGAAGAAGTTGTTCTCGGAGACCGGCGCGTTGCGCAGCACCCGGTCGGCATCCTCGCCGTCGGTGACGACGTCGTGGCGCTTCTTCATCGCCATCGGCATCACCGAGGTCATCGGCTCGACACCCGCGACATCGACCTCCCCCAGTTGCTCGACGAAGGAGAGCACGGCATTGATCTCGCCGCCGAGATGTTCAAGTTCCTCGTCGGCGACCGCGATGCGCGCGAGCCGCGCGATCCGGCGAACGGTGGCGATATCGACTGACATCGGTGGCTTCGATCCCAAAATTCCGGTTGCGGCGCTCATAGCAGAGCCGGCCCGGCACGAAAACCCGGTCGTGTCTGTGCCGGTCTCGCCCCGCATGCTATGGCCTCCCCATCATGGGCGACGTCCTCCCCCTCATCGAAGCGGCGCGGCGCTGGCCGGCGCGCGGCGGCCTGATCGGCCTCGATCTCGGCACCAAGACCATCGGCGTCGCCACCTGCGACCCGGACCGGCGGCTCGCGACCGGCGTGACCACCGTCGCTCGCACCAGTTTCACCAAGGACGCGCAGCAGGTGCTGGCGCTGGCGGCGGAGCGCGGAAGCGTCGGCTTCGTGCTCGGCCTTCCCGTCAACATGGACGGCAGCGAGGGGCCGCGCGCTCAGTCGACCCGTGCCTTCGCCCGCAATTTCGCGCGGTTGACGGAGCACGCCATCGGGTTGTGGGACGAACGGCTGTCGACGGCGGCGGTGGAGCGCGAGCTGATCGCGGCAGACGTGAGCCGGCGCAAGCGCGCCGCCGTGGTCGATCAGCACGCCGCGATCTTCATCCTGCAGGGCGCGCTCGACCGGCTGGCGCGCGGCGATTTGCCATAACGAAAAGGCCGCCCTCGCGGGCGGCCTTGTTGCGCGTTTTGCCGTAACTCTCAGCTCGCCGCGTTAGCGGACGGCGCCGATGCCCATATTGTTATAACCGCCATTGCCGTACTGGCTGTCGGTCCGACGGTAACCGTAGCTCGGCGCGACATAGGTCGGGGCCGGCTCATAGGCATAGGCGTCGTAGCCGTAAGACGGTTCGACGTAGCCATAGGAGGGCTCCGCGTAGCCGTAGGACGGGCCGTAATAACCCGAACCATAATAGTAGTTGGAGTTCGCGGCATTCGCCGCCGCAGCGCCAACCAGCGCGCCCGCGGCAAAGCCGGCGCCCGCCGCTGCCCAACGCCCGCTCCGGGCTTCACTCGGCGACGCAGCCGCCACGGCCACGGCACCCACAACCGCAACGGTTGCAGCAATTTTACCGAATGTCTTCATGATGGTTGTCCTCCAGATCGGTCGAACATCGTCACAATTCCGCCGCACGCGACGCGGGGCGGTTCGCCGGGTCAACCCGGAACCCAAACGAATGTTCCCGCGCCGCAGCACGGCGTCATCACAACTCTGTGGGGGATTCGTGGAGCGCCGGCATCACCGATCCGGCATGGCACGGGCCAGCACGTCCGCCGCGGAGCCGAGATCGATCGCGCCGAACAGCGCGCCTCGCGTATCCCCGAGACGGCTCGCCGCGAATGCGGCCGCGAGCGGCGACCCCGTTCGGCGCATCGCCGCAGCGGCCGCCAGCACCGCCAGCCGCTCGACCATATCGCGCGCACGCCGCTCCAGCGCCGGATCGCGCACCATGCGCAACAGCCCGTCGCAAGCGGCGTCAACACCAGGCAAACCCGTAGCTTCCGCCCGCAGCGCATCGAGCACGGCTCGCGCCTGCTCGCCATCCCTGAGCACCCGCAACACGTCGAGCGCCATCACATTGCCTGAGCCTTCCCAGATCGCGTTGACGGGCGCCTCGCGATAAAGCCGCGGCATCGCGCTGTCGGCGACGTAGCCGTTGCCGCCGAGACATTCCATCGCCTCGTAGACGAAACCGGGGGCGGTCTTGCAGATCCAGTATTTCACCGCCGGCGTCATCAGCCGCGCATAGGCGGCCTCCGTCTCGTCGCTTGCCGCATGATCGAACGCGCGCGCCAGCCGCATCGCCAGCGTCATGGCCGCCTCGCTGGTCAGCGCGAGATCGGCCAGCACCGTCGTCATCATCGGCTGTTCGGCGAGATGCTTCTGGAACACGATGCGATGGCGGGTGTGATGCAGCGCCCGCGCCAAGGCCGCGCGCATCAACCCGGCCGAGGAAATCGCGCAGTCGAGCCGCGTCAATTGCACCA
This sequence comes from Pseudolabrys sp., assembly GCA_019635575.1. Classification (GTDB taxonomy): domain Bacteria; phylum Pseudomonadota; class Alphaproteobacteria; order Rhizobiales; family Xanthobacteraceae; genus Pseudolabrys. The sequence continues at coordinate 3,385 of JAHBZF010000037.1, forward strand.
TCGAGAGAATGGTGCGGATACCGCGCCCTTCCTCGCCGACGCGCAGCGCATAGGCATCGGCGAACTCCACTTCCGACGACGCATTGGAGCGGTTGCCGAGCTTGTCCTTCAGTTTCTGGAACAACAGGCCGTTGACGGTGCCGTCCGGCCGGAAGCGCGGCATGAAGAAGCAGGTCAGCCCGCCCTCCGCCTGCGCCAGCACCAGGAACGCATCGCACATCGGCGCCGACATGAACCATTTATGGCCGGTGATGCGGTAGTGGTCGCCATCGCGAACGGCGCGCGACGTATTGGTGCGCACGTCGGTACCGCCCTGGCGCTCGGTCATGCCCATGCCGAGCGTCATGCCGTCCTTTTCCCACCACGGCAGAAAGCGCGGATCGTAGCAGCGGCTGGCGATCTTCGGCATCACCTGCGCCAGCAGATCGGGCTGCGCGTGCAGTGCCGCCACCGCCGCACGGGTCATGGTGATCGGACACATATGCCCGTTCTCGACCTGAGCGACCATCATGAACCGCGCCGCCCGCAACACCTCGGCCGGGGCCGGCGCACGCGCGCCGGTTCCTGTCCAGGTGGAGGCTTGCAGGCCGGCGGCGATGCTCTCGCTCATGAAGCGGTGATAGCTGTCGTCGAACGCCACCATATCGCGGCGTCCGTCCGCGCCGGTCAGAAGCTGTGGCGCCCGGTCGTTGGCCGTCTCCGCGGCGGCGAATAGCTCCGCCCGGCCCCAGCGACGGCCGAACGCACTCAGCTCCTCGATCGCCGCACCGGCCCCGAACGCGCGAACCGCCGCGACCAGCGCCGGATCGCTGCCGAAGAGATCGACATCGCCATAAGGCGGCGGCTGGTTGTCAGGCCCGCCGGTAAACGCCGGCACAATGTCGGACATGATGCGTCCTTCGCGAAAAGCCCCCGACTAATTTTTGAGACTAACACGTTGTGGACCCCGCGCCGCGACCGGGATCGGCGCCTTGCCGGCCTCGCGGAAGGAGCCTATAGACGTCGCTTTAATGACCAGCGCGCCGAAATCCCAATTCGTCCTCAACCAGAAGCATTTGTTGGGGATCGAAGGCCTTTCCGCCGCGGACATCACCGGCCTGCTCGATCTCGCCGAGGAATTCGTCGAACTCAACCGCCAGGTCGAAAAGAAGCGCACCTCGCTGCGCGGCCGCACGCAGATCAATCTGTTCTTCGAATCCTCGACGCGGACCCAGTCCTCGTTCGAACTCGCCGGCAAGCGCCTCGGCGCCGACGTCATGAACATGTCGGTCGCCTCTTCCTCCATGAAGAAGGGCGAGACGCTGATCGACACGGCGATGACGCTCAACGCCATGCACCCGGATCTGCTGGTGGTGCGCCATCGTGCCTCCGGCGCGGTCGCGTTGCTCGCCAGCAAGCTCGACTGCTCGGTGGTCAATGCCGGCGACGGCGCGCACGAGCATCCGACCCAGGCGCTGCTCGACGCGCTGACCATCCGCCGCAACAAGGGCCGGCTGGATGGTCTGCTGGTGGCGATCTGCGGCGACATCCTGCATTCGCGGGTGGCGCGCTCGAACATTCTCCTGCTGATGACCATGGGCGCGCGGGTGCGCGTCGTCGCTCCCTCGACCCTGCTTCCTCCCGAGGTGGATCGCCTCGGCGTCGAGGTCGCGCGCGACATGCGCGAAGGGCTGGCCGACGCCGACATCGTCATGATGTTGCGGCTGCAGCTCGAACGGATGAACGGCTCGTTCGTGCCGTCCCTCTCCGAATACTTCCACTTCTACGGGCTGGACGAGAAGAAGCTCGCTTACGCCAAGAAGGACGCGCTGGTGATGCACCCCGGCCCGATGAACCGGGGTGTCGAGATCGACTCGATCGTCGCCGACGGCGCACGCTCGCTGATCCGCGAACAGGTGGAGATGGGCGTCGCGGTGCGCATGGCAGTGCTCGAAGCCCTGTCGCGCAACCTGCCCAATGCGTGAGCGCACCATATGACCCCTGATCGCTCGCCCCTGCTGCTCGCCAATGCGCGGATCATCGATCCCTCGCGCGACCTCGACACGGTCGGCGATGTGCTGATCGTCGATGGGCTGATCCGCGAGGCGAAGCGCGGCATCGGCGCGGCCGGCGTGCCGGAAGGCACCACCGTGATCGACTGCCGCGACAAGGTGGTCGCCCCCGGCCTGATCGACATGCGCGCCTTCGTCGGCGAGCCGGGCGCCGGCCACCGCGAGACGCTGGCGTCCGCGAGCCAGGCAGCGGCCGCCGGCGGCGTCACCACCATCGTCTGCCAGCCCGACACCTCGCCGGCGATCGACAATCCCGCCACCGTCGACTTCGTGCTGCGCCGCGCCCGCGACACCGCCATCGTCAATGTCCGTCCGATGGCGGCGCTGACCAAGGAGCTTGCCGGCAAGGAGATGACCGAGATCGGCCTGCTCAAGGCCGCCGGGGCCATTGCCTTCACCGACGGCGATCACAGCGTCGCCAATGCGCAAGTGATGCGGCGTGCGCTCACCTACGCGCGCGATTTCGACGCGCTGATCGTGCATCACACCGAAGATGCCAATCTGGTCGGCGAAGGCGTGATGAACGAAGGCGAATTCGCCGCGCGACTCGGACTGCTCGGCGTGCCGAAGGCGGCCGAGACCATCATGCTCGAGCGCGATCTCCGCCTCGTCGATCTGACTCGGGGGCGCTATCACGCCGCGTCGATCACCTGCGCGGAATCGCTCGACGTTTTGCGCCGCGCCAAGGATGCCGGTCTCTCGGTCACCGCCGCGGCGTCGATCAATCACGTCACGCTGAACGAAATCGATATCGGTCCCTATCGCACCTTCCTCAAGCTGAAGCCGCCGCTGCGCGGCGAACAGGACCGCGCCTTGCTGGTCGATGCGGTGAAATCCGGCCTCGTCGATGTCATCATGTCGGACCACAATCCGCAGGACGTGGAAACCAAGCGCCTGCCGTTCGCGGAAGCGGCACCGGGCGCGATCGGCATGGAGACGATGCTGGTCGCGGGCCTGCGGCTCGTGCACAACGGCGAACTGACGCTGCCCCAACTGCTCGGCGCCATGTCGTCGCGTCCGGCGAAACTGCTCGGGCTGCCCGGCGGGACGTTGCGCTCCGGCGCCCCCGCCGATGTGATCGTCATCGATCCCGACACGCCGTGGATGATCGACCGCGATCAGTTGCGCTCGAAATCGAAGAACACGCCGTTCGACGAAGCGCGGATGCAGGGCCGCGTGGTCCGTACCATCGTCGCCGGCCGCACCGTCTATACGCACGCATGATGTATTTTGCCGCCCTGGTCCTCGGTTATCTGCTCGGATCGATCCCGTTCGGGCTGATCCTGACGCGGTTCGCCGGCACCCAGGACATCCGCAGCATCGGCTCGGGCAATATCGGCGCGACCAATGTGCTGCGCACCGGCCGCAAGGGGCTTGCCGCCGCGACGCTGTTGGGCGATGCGCTCAAGGGGACCGCCGCCGTGCTGATTGCCGGCCGGTGGCTTGGCGGCGACACGGCCGTCATCGCCGCGCTCGGCGCGTTTCTCGGTCACCTGTTTCCAGTCTGGCTGCGATTCAAGGGCGGCAAGGGTGTCGCCACTTACATCGGCATCCTGATCGGGCTCGCCTGGCCGGCGGCGCTGGTGTTCGGCGCGGTCTGGCTCGGCGTCGCCGCCGCGTTCCGCTACTCCTCCCTCGCCGCGCTCGCCGCCAGCGCGGCGACGCCATTCGTGCTGTGGTGGCTGGGTGCGCAGGACGCGGCAGTTTTGATGGCGCTGCTCACCGTGCTCCTGTGGATCATGCACCGGCAGAACATCGCCCGGTTGCGCGCCGGGACCGAGACCCGGATCGGCAGCCGCTAGGCCGATCGCGCCACTCCCGGTTGTGTCCGCGCCATGCTTGCGCGAAGCTCGCCATCGGGGGCAAGCCGTGAGCACACGCGGACGGATCGCGCTGACCGACGAGCAACGGATCGACTGGCTGCGCCTGATCCGCGCCGACCATGTCGGCCCGCGCACCTTTCGCACCCTCATCAATCATTACGGTGGCGCGGCAGCGGCGCTGGCTGCCCTGCCCGACCTCGCTCGGCGGGGCGGCGCCGCGCGGCCGGGCCGCATTCCCGCGCGCGCGGAAGCGGAAGCCGAGTTCAAAGCTGCGCGCGACCATGGCATCGCGCTGGTAGCGCTCGGGGAAGCCGATTATCCGGCGAGGCTCACCGCCATCGACGATCCGCCGCCGCTGCTGGCGGTGCGCGGCCATGCTCCGGTCCTCACCCAGCCGCTGGTCGCCATCGTCGGCTCGCGCAACGCCTCGGCAGTCGGGGTGAAATTCGCCGAGCGGCTGGCGCACGATCTCGGCGCGGCAGGTTTCGGCATCGTCTCCGGGCTCGCGCGGGGGATCGATGCCGGCGCGCATCGCGCGAGCCTGACGACTGGCACGATTGCCGTGCTGGCCGGCGGTCACAACCGGATTTATCCGGCCGACCATGTGCCGCTGCTCGACGCGATCCTGCCGCGCGGCGCGGCTGTCTCGGAAATGCCGCTGAACTGGGAGCCGCGGGCGCGCGACTTCCCCCGCCGCAACCGGCTGATCTCGGGTCTGTCGCTCGGTGTCGTGATCGTCGAAGCGGCGCGGCGCTCCGGATCGCTGATCACGGCGCGGCTTGCCGGCGAACAGGGCCGCGAGGTGTTCGCGGTGCCCGGCTCCCCGCTCGATCCGCGCGCCGACGGCACCAACGGTCTGATCAAGCAGGGCGCGACCTTGGTGACCGAAGTCGCCGACGTGATCAATGTTCTCGAGCCGATCATCGGCCGCGACATCGAATTACCGATGCGCGAGCCGGATGCGCCCGACGAACGGCCCACCGATTTCGAGCCCAGCCGCGATCAGCGTGAGCGCGTGATCGCTTTGCTCGGCCCCTCGCCGGCCTCGATCGACGATCTGGTACGGCTGTCGGAGACATCCGCCGCGATCGTGCGCACGGTGCTGTTGGAACTCGAACTGGCCGGCCGGCTGGAACGCCACGGCGGCGGATTGGTCTCGCTGATATAGAATGGCAGCATGATTCTGCGCGCGCTTCACCTTGTTGCACTCGTCGCCGCCACGCTGGTCTGGCCTGCGGTCGCATCCGCGCAGAACAAATCGTCGTCGGTCGATTTCCAGGCTTTCGTCCGCTCGCTGTGGCCGGAGGCGCAAGCCAAAGGCATCACCCGCGCCACCTTCGATCAGGCGTTCGCCGGCCTCTCCGCCGATCAGCGCGTCATCAATGCGATCCACCGGCAGCCGGAATATGGCCGCCCGGTCGGCGTCTATGTGAACGGCATCGCGTCGGCCGCCAACATCGCCAACGGCAAGCGCAAGGCCGAGGAATGGAAGCAGACCTTCGATGCGGTCGAACGCCAGTTCGGTGTCGACCGCTGGGTGCTTCTGGCGATCTGGGGCATGGAGACGTCCTATGGCGCGATGAAGGACAAATGGGATGTGTTCCGCTCGCTCGGCACCCTCGCCGCGATCCGGTTCCGCGATCCTTATTTCCGCAAGGAGACGGTGGTCGCACTCAAGATCATGCAGGACGACCGCGTTCCGCGCGCGCAGATGGTGAGCTCATGGGCCGGCGCCATGGGTCAGACCCAGTTTATGCCGACCAACGTCATCGACTATGCCATCGACTTCAACAAGGACGGCAAGATCGACATCTGGAACAGCGTGCCGGACGTGCTCGGCTCCACCGGCAATTATCTGCACAAGCAGAAATGGGTGATGGGCCTGCCGTGGGGATTTGAAGTACTGGTGCCGCCCGGTTTCGATTACCGCAAGAGCCGCGCCTCCTTCGCCGACTGGAGCAAGCTCGGCGTGCGGCGCGCCGATGGCGCGGCTTATCCCGCCCGCGGCGACGGCATCCTGTTCTTCCCAAGCGGAGCGAAAGGTCCGGGTTTCATCGTCACCGAGAATTTCGCGGTGCTAAAGGAATACAACAACTCCGATGCCTATGCGATTGCCGTCGGCCACCTCGCCGATCGCATTCGCGGCGCAGCCCCGTTCAGGACGGCGTGGCCAGCGGATGATGTCCAGTTGCCGCGCGACGCGCGCGTTGCCCTGCAGAAAAAGCTCGCCGCGCTCGGCTACAAGGTCAATGAATTCGACGCGCATATCGATTTCGACCTGCGCGACAATATCCGCGCCGAACAGGTGAAGTTCGGCATGCTGCCGGACGGGCATCCGACGGCCGCGCTGCTGGACAAGCTGGGTATCCCGCTCCGTTAATCAGCGCCGGACTTGGCCCTCGACCTGCTCCGCCTCCAGTTGGGCGATTTCCAGGAGGTAGCCGAGGGTCTGGAAGCCGTTGCTGCGGGCGAGACGTGCCAGGTCTCCCGACATCGATGCAATGTAGCGAGCCACCGCAACATCATCGTGGTCGGGCTCGGGCGGGGGACGAGAAGGAAGCGCGGCCATCGGGCTCATGCTGGTTTCTGGACATAATTCCCCGGTCGAGGGGTCGATAAACCTGGCCGAGGGGTTGGTATAAGGAATATCAAATTGAGAGAGTCTTTTCAAATACACAATTTTTAGTTGTGACCAATCGGTATTGCCTTGGGGCCAAACGCACCGTATTTCGCTGACTTTACAACGGGTGGCACAAGTCCGGGTTCGGCCCCGGTTTGACAGCCCATCCCCTCGCTCCCATGTTCCGGGCCTGACCCTCGGTCGATTCTGCCAGCCCTTTATCGTGCGGTTTGGCAGCTAACACGTTGAAATATATGAAACTTGTTGTTGTCGAATCACCGTCCAAAGCGAAGACGATCAATAAGTATCTCGGCTCCGGCTACGAGGTTCTGGCCTCGTTCGGCCATATCCGCGACCTGCCGGCCAAGGACGGTTCCGTCGATCCCGAGCACGATTTCCGCATGCTCTGGGAGGTCGATCCGCAATCCCAGAAGCGGGTCAGCGATATCGCCCGCGCCCTGAAGAATGCCGACACGCTGGTTCTCGCCACCGACCCTGACCGGGAGGGTGAAGCGATCTCCTGGCATGTCCTCGAAGTGCTCAAGGAAAAGAAGGCGCTCAAGGACCAGGCTGTCCAGCGCGTGGTTTTCAACGCGATCACCAAGCAGTCGGTCACCGAGGCGCTCAAGCATCCCCGCCCGATCGACAGCGCATTGGTCGATGCCTATCTGGCGCGCCGCGCCCTCGATTATCTCGTGGGCTTCACGCTCTCTCCGGTGCTGTGGCGCAAGCTTCCCGGCGCGCGTTCGGCCGGCCGCGTCCAGTCGGTCGCGCTTCGGCTCGTCTGCGACCGCGAACTGGAGATCGAGAAGTTCGTCGCTCGCGAATACTGGTCGCTCGTCGCCAAGCTGGCGACGCCGCGCGGCGATGCGTTCGAGGCGCGGCTCGTCGGCGCCGACGGCCGCAAGATCCAGCGGCTCGACATCGGTTCCGGCGCCGAAGCGGAAGACTTCAAGCGCGCGCTCGAAGCGGCAACGTTCACCGTCACCGCGGTCGAAGCGAAGCCGGCGCGGCGCAACCCGCCGCCGCCGTTCACTACCTCGACCATGCAGCAGGAAGCGAGCCGCAAGCTCGGCTTCGCGCCCGCGATCACGATGCGGTTGGCGCAGCGGCTCTATGAGGGCGTCGAGATCGGCGGCGAGACCACCGGCCTCATCACCTATATGCGAACCGACGGCATCGACATGGCGCCGGAAGCGATCAGCGATATCCGCACCATGATCGGCCGCAACTACGGCAACAACTACGTGCCGTCGTCGCCGCGCGTCTATCAGAACAAGTCGAAGAACGCGCAGGAAGCGCACGAAGCGGTGCGCCCGACCAGTGCCTCCCGCACGCCCGCCGAAGTCGCGAAATATGTCGATCGCGATCAGGCACGGCTCTATGAGCTGGTCTGGAACCGCGCGGTCGCGAGCCAGATGGAAGCGGCCGAACTGGAGCGCACCACCGTCGATATCGCCGCCAAAGCGAAGACCGCGTCCGGCGAACGCGTGATCGATCTGCGCGCCAGCGGCCAGGTGGTGAAGTTCGACGGCTTCCTGACGCTCTATCAGGAAGGTCAGGACGAGGCGAGCGAGGATGACGAGTCGCGCCGCCTGCCCGCGATGGCCGAGAACGAGAAGCTGACCAAGCAGTCGATCGACGCCACGCAACACTTCACCGAACCGCCGCCGCGCTTCTCGGAAGCCGCGCTGGTCAAGCGCATGGAAGAGCTCGGCATCGGCCGGCCGTCAACCTACGCCTCGGTGCTGCAGGTGCTGCAGGATCGCGGTTACGTCCGGCTCGACAAGAAGCGGCTCATCCCCGAGGACAAGGGCCGCGTCGTCGTCGCGTTCCTCGAGAGCTTCTTCGCGCGCTACGTCGAATATGATTTCACCGCCGATCTGGAAGAAAAGCTCGACAAGATCTCCAACGGCGAGATCGACTGGCGCGCCGTCCTCACCGAGTTCTGGGACGGCTTCATCGGCTCGGTCAACGACATCAAGGATCTGCGCATCACGCAGGTGCTCGATGCGCTGAACGAGTTGCTCGGCCCGCACATCTTCCCGGCGCGCGCCGATGGCGGCGATCCGCGCCAGTGCCCGAATTGCGGCAATGGCAAGTTGTCGCTGAAGGTCGGCCGGTTCGGCGCCTTCATCGGCTGCTCGAACTATCCGGAATGCAATTTCACGCGGCAGATGACGCCGGGCGGCGAAGGCGCGGTGCAAGGTACCAAGGTGCTGGGCAAGGACCCGGAAACCGGCCTCGACGTCACGCTGCGCAGCGGCCGGTTCGGTCCGTATCTACAACTCGGCGAGCAACAGAAGCCCGCCAAGAAGGGCGAGGTCGTCGACAAACCGAAGCGCGCGGGTCTCCCGAAAGGCGTCTCGCCCGACGACATCGATCTCGACAAGGCGCTGGGCCTTCTCTCGCTGCCGCGCGATGTCGGCGCCTCGCCGGAAGACGGCGAGATGATTGTCGCCGGCATCGGCCGGTTCGGCCCGTATGTGAAGCACGGCAAGGTCTATGCGAGCCTCGAGGACGGCGACGATGTCCTCACCGTCGGCCTCAACCGCGCGGTGACGCTGATCGCCGAGAAGATCGCCAATCCGAAGAAAGGCCGCCGCTTCGGCGCCGATCCGGGACGTTCGCTCGGCGATCATCCGGACAAGGGCGGACCCGTCGTGGTCAAGAAAGGCCGGTTCGGGCCATACGTGTCCAACAACGGTGTCAATGCGACGATCCCGGCCGACAAGAACCCGGAAGAGCTGACACTGACGGACGCCGTGGTCCTGCTCGACGCGCGCGCCGCGCAGCTCGGCAACTCCCCGCGCAAGGGCAAGGCGGCCGCGAAAGGCGCCAGGAGCAAGGCGACCAAATCGGCGGCTAAATCGGCAACCAAGTCGCCACCAACCGCGCCTGACGCCGGCGATGAGAAGCCCGTGAAAGCCAAGGGTGCGGTCAAGAGCGCCGCCAAACCTGCGGCAAAAGCGAAAGCCCCGGCCAAGACGCCGACCAAAGCTCCGGCGAAAGCCAAACCATCGAAGGCGAAAAAGTCACCCAAAGTGGCGGCTGCGGAATGACGGCGCTGGCGCCATCATCCCGCAGACCCTAGCGTGGGGCGAAAGCCCGCCGGCGCGAGTTGATGCCCTTGTCGAAATCCCGCAAGCCAAAACCCGACAAGCCGAAACGCCCGCTGCAACGATCCTCACACGCGTCGTCGCCTGCTTCGGCGCGCTCGGCGCAGCCGCGCAGCCGCGGCGAGCTTCCGTCAAAAGACGAGTTGCTGGCCTTCGTCACCGCACAAAAAGGGCCAGTCAGTATCGGCGAGGTCGCCCGCGCCTTCGGCCTGAAGAATGCCGACCGCGCCGCGCTCAAGCGCGCGCTTCGCGAACTTTCCGACGACGGCACGCTGGAGCGGCGCGGCAAGACCCTGCACCACTCTGGCGCGCTCGCCTCGACGATCTTCGCCGACATCGTCACCCGTGACCGCGACGGCGACCTGATTGCCACACCCGACGAATGGGACGAGGCGAACGGCCCTGCCCCGCGCATCATCGTGCGCGTGCCGCATCGCGTCCGCTCGCACGAAGCCGCCGGCATCGGCGACCGCGTGCTGCTGCATGTCGAGGACAATGGCGACGCCGGCGATCCGGACCGCTACAGCGGCCGCGTCATCCGCCGCATCGACAAGGCGCGTCAGCGCGTGCTCGGCGTGTTCCGCGCGCTGCCGAACGGCGGCGGGCGGATGCTGCCGGTCGACAAGAAACAACTCAATCGCGAAATCGCGATCCCGCCCGGCGCCACCGGCGACGCGAAGGACGGCGATCTGGTCGCGGTGTCGCCCGCCGGCGCGCCGCGGCTCGGTCTGCCGCATGGCCGCGTGGTCGAGCGGCTCGGCTCCCTCGCGAGCGAGAAGGCCGTCAGCCTGATCGCGATCCACGCCCACAACATTCCGCAGGACTTCCGCGCCGACACGCTGGCGGAAGCCGCCGCCGCCAAGCCCGTGACGCTCGCCGGTCGCGAGGACTGGCGCAAGCTGCCGATCGTCACCATCGATCCGCCGGACGCAAAGGACCACGACGACGCCGTGTTCGCGGAAGCCGACGTCGATCCCGGCAACGTCGGCGGCTTCGTCCTCACCGTCGCCATCGCCGATGTCGCGGCCTATGTGACGCCCGGCTCCGCGCTCGACCGCGAAGCGCTCGTTCGCGGCAATTCGGTGTATTTCCCCGATCGCGTCGTGCCGATGTTGCCGGAGCGCATCTCCAACGATCTGTGTTCGCTGCGCCCGAAGGAGGACCGCCCGGCCCTCGCCGTACGCATCGTCATCGATCCGTCCGGGCGCAAGAAGACACACAGCTTCCATCGGGTAATGATCCGCTCTGCTGCGAAGCTCGCTTACGCGCAGGCGCAGGCGGCGATCGACGGCCGGCCCGACGACACCACAGGCGTGCTGCTCGAGACGGTGCTGAAACCGCTCTATGACGCTTACGCCGCGCTCAAGAATGCGCGCGCGCATCGCTCGCCGCTCGATCTCGATCTGCCGGAGCGCAAGCTGGTGCTCAATGCCGACGGCACGGTCGCGCGCGTCGTGGTTGCCGAACGGCTGGAAGCGCACCGGCTGATCGAGGAATTCATGATCCTCGCCAATGTCTGCGCCGCCGAGACGCTGGAGCGCGCCGGGACGCCGCTGATCTATCGCGTCCACGACGAGCCGGGCATCGAGAAGGTCAATGCGCTGCGCGAATTCCTCAAGACGCTGGATATCCCGTTCGCCAAGGCCGGCGCGTTGCGCAGCCAGGCGTTCAACCACATCCTCGATCGCGTGCGCGGCAAGGATGCGGAGCAACTGGTCAGCGAGGTGGTGCTGCGCAGCCAGGCGCAGGCGGAATATTCGGAGCAGAATTACGGGCATTTCGGCCTCAATCTGCGCCGCTATGCCCACTTCACCTCGCCGATCCGCCGCTATGCCGATCTGATCGTGCATCGCGCGCTGATCCGCGCTTTGAAACTCGGCGACGACGGCCTGCCGGAATCGCAGGATCAGGCGGCACTGGCCGAGATTGCGGCGCGTATTTCCGCCGCCGAGCGGCGCGCGATGCTGGCCGAGCGCGAAACCACCGAGCGGCTGATCGCCTATCATCTCGCCGACAAGATCGGCGCGAGTTTCGAGGGACGGATTTCGGGCGTGATCGCCGCCGGCCTGTTCGTGAAGCTCAACGAAACCGGCGCCGACGGCTTCATCCCCGCGCGCACCATCGGCAACGAATATTTCCGCTACGATGAAGCGGCGCATGCCATGGTCGGCTCGCGCAGCGGAGAAACCTATCGCCTCGGCGATCCGGTCACGGTTAAACTCGTGGAGGCGGCTCCGGTCGCCGGCGCGTTACGGTTCGAACTCGTGTCAGACGGCCGCGCACGCGCTTCGTCCAACGCAGGCTCATTCCGCTCCCGCCGGTTCGACTCCGTCAAAGGCGAACGCAAGCACAAGACCGAGAAGCGACGCGGCAAGAACAAACGGCACAAGAACAAACGGCACAAACACCCATGATCGATCCAGAAGCCCTGAGACAACGGATGACGACGGTCGCCCGCGACCAGTCATTCGCCGATTCCGAACCGAAAGACGCGGCGACGCTGATCCTGATCGACCGGTCCGGAGCGGAACCGAAGGTTCTGATGGGCCGGCGTCACAGCGGCCTGAAATTCATGCCGGGCAAATTCGTTTTTCCGGGCGGACGGATCGAACCGAGCGACGCCCTGATGCCGAGCCTGGGCGAACTCGACCCGCGCGCAGCCGCAAAGCTCACGCAGCGCACTGACGCTTCGGTGCCGGCGGCGCGCGCTTTCGCACTCGCCACCATCCGCGAGACCTGCGAGGAAACCGGATTGTTGCTGGGCCAGAAGCGCGAGACCCCACCCTCGGTCCCGAACGAGGAGTGGCAGCCATTCGCGGCGGCGGCGATCCATCCGGACCTGTCGCAGTTTCATTTCGTTGCGCGCGCGATCACGCCGCCAAAGCGGCCGAAACGCTTCGACACCCGGTTTTTCACCGCCGACGCGCAGGCGGTCGGCCACCGGATCGACGGTGTGGTGAGCCCGGATTCCGAACTGGTCGAGTTGGTCTGGATCCCGCTGCCGGAGGCCAAAACCCTCGATATCCCGACCATCACCAGCGTGGTGCTGGAGGAACTCGACGCGCGGATCGCCGACGGCCTTGGTCACGACCTGCCTGTTCCGTATTACTATATGGAAAATCAGGAGTTTTTCCGGGAACTGCTGTGATCCCGCAGCACTGCGGGATTTCTTGACATTCGGCTGCCGGACGTTAGGTTCCCGGCCAAATCCGCGGCCTCGCGCCGTTTCCCTGAAGGTTGTCCAGAGGTTCAGTCATGGCCAAGGCCGTTACGCTCAAGATCAAGCTCGTGTCGAGCGCCGACACCGGTCATTACTATGTGACCAAGAAGAATTCGCGCACGCAGACCGAGAAGCTGGTGAAGAAGAAGTACGATCCGGTTGCGAAGAAGCACGTCGAATATCGCGAGTCGAAGATCAAGTAATCCGCGCGACAGCGCGACGACGACCGAAAGGCGCCGCAAGGCGCCTTTTTCTTTTGCCGTGTTGTCATCGATCGCCGCAAAGGCTGAAGGGGACCGGCCGGGAACGGCGCTTTCAGTTGGAGGCCAATACGCCGTTCCCGGTCCGGTCGGTCTCCGCGAAACGGCGAGAGTTGCGGCTCCCCGCCATCCCGGCAGACGTGAGGCGAAACCTAAGCCTGGCGGTTAATGGAACAAGTCAAAGTTTAAAGGCACTGACAGGACTGCGGAATTTCCGCGGCAAAAAATTCGCGACAATTTTCACCAAATGCCGCGACCGCGGTTCTGCCGCTACGCCGCGTCGGCGACCACGCGGTTACGCCCGTCACGCTTGGCACGATAGAGCGCGAGATCGGCGCGCTTGAGAATGGTCGCGGCGGTATCGTCCGGATTGGTCAAAGCGGCGATGCCGATCGACAGCGTGACGTTGAGCAGCTTCGTCCCCTGCTGGATCGGAAACGGCTCGCCGGCGATGCGGCGACGCAGACGTTCCGCGACCGTCGCCGCCACCGTCATGTCGGTGTCGGGCATGACGATGACGAATTCCTCGCCGCCGAGGCGGCACGCCAGATCGATATTGCGGATCGACTTGCGGATGCGCAGCGCAAATTCGCGCAGCACGTCGTCGCCGGCATCGTGGCCGTGCGTATCGTTGACGGACTTGAAGTAGTCGATGTCGAGCACCAGCGTGGTCAGCGGCTTGCCGCGCTGCGCCGCCTGCTCCACCAGCGTCCCCAGATGGGTTTCCATGTAGCGGCGGTTATAGAGCCCGGTGAGGCCGTCGGTGACCGCCGCCTCGATCGAGGTCTGCACGTTGTCGCGCAGCCGGTCGGTATAGCGCTTCTTGCGGATCTGCGTGCGTGCCCGCGCCAGCAACTCGTTCTTGTCGATCGGCCGCATCAGGTAATCGTTGATGCCGATCTCCAGACCGCGCACCAGACGCGCATTGTTGTCACCATCGGCGATCGCGAGGATCGGGATTTGCCGCGTGCGCTCCAGCGAGCGGATCTGGCTGCACAGCCGCAAGCCGTCGTGCTGCTGCAAGCCGAGCGACATGATGATCAGCTCGTAATTGCCCTCGGCGATGCGGAACAGCGCCTCGTTCGGATTGGTCTCGACCTCGACCGTATGCTCGGTGGCGAGCGGCGTGGCGCACCGCTCGGCCGACGACGCGCGGTCATCGACGATCAGGATGCGCGCATTACGGCCCTGCTCGGCAATCGCCTCACGTTCCGGATTTTGGATGCCGATCTCACGCGACGTCACCGCGCGCATACGCAGTTCATCGGTCAGCATTTTCAGCCGCGCCAGCGAGCGCACGCGCGACACCAGCGCCACCTCGCCAACCGGTTTGGTGAGGAAATCGTCGGCGCCCGCTTCCAGCCCCCGCACGCGGTCCGACGCCTGATCGAGCGCCGTGACCATCACCACCGGGATATGATGGGTCTTGGGATTGGTCTTGAGCCGCCGGCAGACCTCGAAGCCGTCCATGTCCGGCATCATCACGTCGAGCAGCACCATGTCGCATTCGGCGCGCTCGCAGATCGCCAGCGCGTCGTGGCCGTTCATCGCCGTCATCACGTCGAAATATTCGGCGGACAGCCGCGCTTCCAGCAGTTTCACATTGGCGGGAATATCATCGACGACGAGAATACGGGCGGTCATGGCTGGTCACGCATTGCCGAGGAATTGGCGGACGGTTTCAATGAATTTGCCGACCGAGATCGGCTTCGACAGATAGGCTTCGCATCCGCCCTGGCGGATACGTTCTTCATCGCCCTTCATCGCGAACGCGGTGACGGCGATCACCGGAATATGCTTGAGCTCGGCGTCGTCCTTGAGCCACTTGGTGACTTCGAGGCCGGAGACCTCCGGCAACTGGATATCCATCAGGATCAGGTTCGGCTTGTGCTCGCGCGCCAGCGACAGCGCCTCGATCCCGTTGCGGGTGCCGACCGTGTGATAGCCATGCGCTTCCAAGAGATCATGGAAGAGCTTCATGTTCAGTTCGTTGTCCTCGACGATCAGGACCGTCTTGGCCATCCCCCGGCCCCTCGTTCTTGTCGCCCTTGTGCGGTCACAAAATGCCGGCCCCGTCGCCTGGCATTGTCCAATCGGGCATGATGCACGGTAGTCACCAAGTCTTACGGAAAGGCAAAGATTTGCCCCGAAAAACCCCTGCACTCGGCGGCCGAGAGGCGGCAGAACATGTGGCGATTCAAGCCCTTAGCTTTATCGCCGGCGATGGCGAACGGCTCGGCGGCTTCCTCGCCGCGACCGGCATGGGACCGGCCGCGATTCGGGATGCCGCCCGCGACCCTCAATTC
The DNA here is from genome assembly GCA_019635575.1 of Pseudolabrys sp. Classification (GTDB taxonomy): domain Bacteria; phylum Pseudomonadota; class Alphaproteobacteria; order Rhizobiales; family Xanthobacteraceae; genus Pseudolabrys. The sequence goes on from JAHBZF010000037.1 coordinate 18,784, forward strand.
CTCGCCGGCGTTCTCGACTATGTGGCCGGAAACGAGCCGCTGCTGGTCGATTTCGCCAAGCATGCGGACCTGCCCCCCGAAACCATCATGATCGCGGTTCAGGCGCTCGGCGGCGCCGCCAGCCACACCAACTGGCCATGAGCATCGACCGATGGCCGCGCCGGGATTTTGCCGCGACTGCCTGACCGATGCTCCGGACGGAACATCGCGCTGTCATGCCTGCAAGTCCCCGCGCCTCCTGCGCCACGCGGCGCTCGACGACCTCAGCATCGCCCATGTGGACTGCGATGCGTTCTACGCGACCATCGAAAAGCGGGACAATCCCGACCTCAAGGACAAGCCGGTCGCGGTCGGCGGCAGCACGCGCGGCGTGGTCGCCGCCGCCTGCTATGTCGCCCGCACCTACGGCATCCGCTCCGCGATGCCGATGTTCGAGGCGAAACGCCGCTGCCCGCACCTCGTCGTCGTCAAGCCCGACATGGCGAAATACGTCGCCGTCGGCCGCGACATCCGGCAGATGATGCTGGACCTCACCCCGCAGGTGGAGCCGCTGTCGATCGACGAAGCTTTCCTCGACCTCGCCGGCACGGCGCGCCTGCACGGCCTGAGCGTCGCCAAGGTGCTCGCGCGGTTCGCCAAGGCGGTGGAGCAGCGCCACCGCATCACCGTGTCGATCGGGCTCGCGCCGAACAAGTTTCTGGCGAAGATCGCGTCCGACCTCGACAAGCCGCGCGGCTTCGCGGCCCTCAGTGCGGATGAGGCGCCAGGGTTCCTTGCACCGAAGCCGGTCGGTTTCATCTACGGCGTCGGCAAGGTCACGGCGGAGCGGCTGCAGGCTGCCGGCTATAAAACCATCGCCGATCTGCAACGCACCGACCGCACCGATCTGATGCGACACTACGGTGAGGAAGGGCTGCGCCTGTCGCGGCTCGCTTTCGGTCTCGATGATCGCAAGGTCGAACCGGAACGTGAAACCAAAAGCGTCTCGTCGGAAACCACGTTCGACCGCGATATCGGCGACTTCCGCCCGCTCGAGCGCATCCTCTGGCAGCAATGCGAGCGCGTCTCGGCGCGTCTGAAGGCGCACGGATTGGCCGGCACCACGGTGACGCTCAAGCTCAAGAGCGCCGATTTCAAGATCCGAACCCGCGCCCGCGCGCTGAGCCATCCGACGCAGATGGCAAATCTTATCTTCGCCGCCGGACGCGACCTGCTCGAAGCCGAAACCACCGGCACGAAGTTCAGGTTGCTCGGGATCGGCCTGAGCCAGCTTTCGGAAGCCGCGGGCGACGACCTCGCCGACCTCCTCAACCGGCGCAGCGCCGGCGCCGAGCTTGCGGTCGACCGCCTGCGCGCCAAATTCGGCCGCAACGCGGTGGTGAAAGGGCTGTCGCTCGACGACGAATAAGCCCTACTTGCAGGGCTTTTCCTTGCGCAGATCGAGCGACGTCAGTTCGCCGGCGATGACGAAATCCTGATAGTCGAGCACCAGCGCGCGCGAGATGCCGTTGTCGAACAGCTCGAACTGCAGCGTATAAACCGGAATCTGTTCGCCGGTCCGGTCGGATTTTCCGGCATCGAAATAGCTGATGGTCACCGGCCAGCGGCGCATGGTGGCGAGCTCTGACTGCTTGCCGCTCGCGTCGTCCAGCTTGCTCGCGTCGGGCGCGATTTCCCGGCCGATCACCGTGAGCGTGTTGTAGAGTTTCTTGCCGGTTTCGGAGCCGTCATAGGCCGGCACTTCGAGCAGCGTCTGCCCGGCGCGCGCGGCCTGCACGATCCGCCGCATGTGTTCGGTCGGAAACACCGCCGTTTTCGGCACATGGAACGTACCGGATTTCGGCTTGCGCAATGTCACGTCCACGGATTTGGCATTGCGCTCGGCCGTGCCCGACACGGTTTCCACCGTGCGGTCGTTCATCCGGTTCTCGGAATTGAAGCGGAACACCCGCGCCTCGCCGTCTTCCCACGTCGTGGTGCGCAGATCGGTCAGCGCGTTCTTGCCCTCGCCGGAATCCAGCTCCGACACCTGACGAAACTGCAACGCGTAACCCTGGCAGGCGCTGCCGGAGAAATCGTAGAGGATGCGTCCGCGCACAGCCTCGAGTTGCCGGCTGCCGCGCGTCTTCTGCAACCGCAGGTCATAGACCGCGCGATGCGGAGCGAAATCGATATCCTTGGACGGCGTGCCGGGCGTCGTCGGCGCGGCGGATGCGGACAGGACAGCAATCGAGGTAACGAAAGACAGTGCAATGGCCGTCGCTGCGCGGCTGGTCGTGTTCAAGGCCGATTCTCCACAACGCCCCCGCGGAAAATAGACATCGGAACACGCAGCCGCAACCGGACCGCCCCGTGATCGGGCGCTTGCACCGGCGGCGGCGATGCGCGAAGAACCATGGTCCGGTTCCGGACCGGTAACCGAACAGTGTCTGAACGAGGAGAAGGTTATGGCGGGCGTCGTCGAGAAGCGTTTGGCGGAACTGGGCATTACCCTGCCGGAACCCCGCCCGCCGGTTGCCAACTATGTACCGTTCGTGCGGACGGGTCAGGTGCTCGTCGTCTCCGGCCAGATCTGCGCCGACGAGGACGGCAAGCTGATCGCCAAGGGCCGCCTCGGCGCGGAAGTGTCGATCGAGGCCGGGCAACGCGCCGCGCGTCTGTGCGGCATCAATCTCCTCGCCCATGTCAAAGCCGCGCTCGGCGATCTCGACAAGGTCGTGCGCGTGGTGCGGCTGGGCGGCTTCATCAACAGCGCCGCCGGCTTCACCGACGGCGCGAAGGTGATGAACGGCGCGTCCGACCTCATGGTGGAAGTATTCGCCGATCGCGGCCGTCACGCCCGCAGCACCATCGGCGTCGCCGCGCTGCCGCTCGACGCCGCGGTCGAGGTCGAAGGCTTCTTCGAGGTCGGCTGACGGCCATGCGCGGCAGCGCCCCGGCGTGGCTGACCGCGCGGCCGATCGCGCATCGCGGTCTGCACGACGCCGCGGCCGGCATTATCGAGAATACCCCCTCCGCCGTGCGCGCCGCCGTCGCCGCGAACTACGGCATCGAGGTCGACCTGCAGATCACCGCCGATGGCGAGGCGATGGTCTTCCATGACGACGCGCTGGGCCGTCTGACCGAAGGCAGCGCGCCGCTCGCGTCGCAGACCGCGGCCGCGCTGAAGTCCATCGCTTTCAAGGCCACCACCGACCGGATGATCACGCTCGGCGACTTGTGCGATCTGGTCGCCGGCCGCGTGCCGCTGGTGCTGGAGCTCAAAAGCCGGTTCGACGGCGACCTGCGCGTGGCGCAGCGGGCGGCAGCGGTGCTGGCCTCCTATGCCGGTCCGGTCGCGGCCATGTCGTTCGACCCGATGCTCGTGCACGCGCTCCGCACCCTCGCCCCATCCTTGCTGCGCGGGATCGTCGCGGAGCGGCATTTCGACGAGGCGCCGGGCAAGCCGCCCGGATATTCGCTGGCGCTGGGCCTGCTCCTGCACGCGCCGTGGAGCCGGCCGCAGTTCGTCGCCTATGGCGTGAAGGACCTGCCCGCGCCCGCCACGACACTCGCCCGATTGATCGGCTGTCCGGTGCTCACCTGGACGGTGCGCAGCGATGCCGACCTGACCCGCGCCCGGCGCTATGCCGATCAGGCTATCTTCGAAGGAATTCGGCCATAAAGCCGCGCCACGGTCCCTGCCAGCGATGACCTCTCCGCCACTGACCATCCGCACCATCGCCGGCCTCGACGAGATCGAGCCGGCCGTCTGGGATGCGTGCGCGGGAGAAAATGGCCCCGATACAGCCACCCGAAGTCTTCAACCTTCACCTCAGCTTGAGCGGAAATCCCCATCATTATCAACACAAGGATTTCCGAATAACCCATTTATTTCTCATGGTTTTCTATCCAGCCTTGAACAGTCGAAATCGGTCGGTGGCAGAACCGGCTGGGTGTCGCGCCATCTGGTGGCCGAAACATCAGCGGGTGAAATCGTCGGGGTCGCGCCGACTTATCTGAAGACGCATTCGCGCGGCGAATACGTCTTCGATCAGGGATGGGCCGACGCCTACGAGCGCGCCGGCGGCAACTACTATCCGAAGCTCCAGGTCGCCGTGCCGTTCACCCCGGTGACCGGTCCTCGCCTGCTGGCGCGGCCAGGACAGCAACAGGACGCAGTGGCGTCCGCGCTCGGCGACGCGCTGGCGGAACTGACCCGCCGCAACGGGCTCTCATCCGCCCATCTCACCTTCCTGACGCAAGCCGAATGGCAGATGCTCGGCGACAAGGGGTTCCTGCAGCGCACCGACCAGCAGTTTCACTGGGACAATGCCGGCTATGCGAGTTTCGAGGATTTCCTGACGGCGCTTTCATCCCGCAAGCGCAAGGCGATCCGCCGCGAGCGGCGCGACGCCGGCGCCGACGGCATCACTGTCCACCGTCTCACCGGCTCCGATCTGACCGAGGAGGTCTGGGACGCTTTCTTCGCGTTCTACATGGAGACCGGCTCGCGCAAATGGGGCCGCCCCTATCTCACCCGCGAATTCTTCTCCCTGATCGGCGAACGGATGGCCGAGCGCGTCCTGCTGGTGATGGCCCGCCGGGCCGGCCGCTGGATCGCCGGAGCGATCAACTTCATCGGCCGCGACACCCTCTACGGCCGCAACTGGGGCGCGATCGAGCACCACCCGTTCCTGCATTTCGAGGTCTGCTACTATCAGGCGATCGAGCACGCGATCGACACCGGCCTGCGGCGGGTGGAGGCCGGGGCGCAGGGCGAGCACAAACTCGCCCGCGGCTATCTGCCGAGCACCACCTATTCGGCGCATTACATCGCCCACCCCGGCCTGCGCCGCGCGGTTGCCGACTATCTGGAACGCGAGCGCGCCTATGTGGAGGCGGCCGGGGAAGAGCTTGCGGCCGCGGCCCCATTCCGCAAGGATTTACGCCCCGATGACGATGAGTGACGCCGAGGAGGACCGACGCCGATGCCGGACTACGACCAGAACAATATCTTCGCGAAAATCCTGCGCGGCGAACTGCCCTGTCACAAGGTCTACGAGGACGACAAAACCCTCGCCTTCCTCGACATCATGCCGCGCGCGCCGGGTCACACCCTGATCCTGCCGAAAGCGCCGGCCCGCAACCTGCTCGATGTGAAGCCGGACGATCTCGCCGCCGTTCACATCACCGCCCAGAAGATCGCCAAGGCCGCCATGCCAGTGTTCGAGGCCGACGGCATCACGGTCCAGCAGTTCAACGAAAGTGCCGGCGGACAGGTGGTGTTCCACCTCCACGTCCACATCATCCCGCGCAAGAGCGGCGTCCCCATGAAGCCGCCGGCGAGCGAAAAGGAAAAACCGGAGGTGCTGGCGGCGCAAGCGACGAAACTTGCGGCGGCGCTGCGCTAGGCTCTCCTCAATCCGCGGTCGGCAACCGCCGGATCGTGAACTCGATGACGTCGCCCGGCCGCACCGCCCAGCTTTCGATCACGGTGCCGTAGCCGGCGACCGGATAACGTTTGAGGATATCCCGCGCCTTGGCGCGGGCTTCCTGCCGCGGCAGCGAGAAGGTCTCACGCGTGAAGGCGCGCACGGTCTTGCGCCGGTCGAGCGCCTCCCGGCTGCGGATGGCCACGTCATGCGGGATCTTGGTCATGGCGCATATATGGGAAGCGGCATGCCTTCCGTCGAGGGCCGCATCCGCTAGTGAAAATAGAGCCCGCCGAGGATCAATAGGCCCTCGCCGACCAGCACGCCGGCCAGCATCGAACGCCGGATCGCGATAAACGCAAAAAAACCGCCGAGCGCGGCACCGACCCGGATCCAGACCGGAATCGCCGCCAGCGCCCCGGTGGAAAAGAAGATCAGCTTGGCGACAACGCCGGCGAGGATGGCGGTGGCGATCGCGCGCGCCAGCAGGATCAGTTCCGAATCATCGCGCAAGCCCCGGACCACGACGAGGCCGAGCATCCGCCACACTTCATTGGGCAGGAAGCCAACCACCACCAGCGCGAGATAGGGAGCAAGCTCCGCCCAGGTCATGACGCCTGCCTCGCGCGCTGCAGCCGGTGAAAGCCATAGGCCAGCAGGCCGCCGATCAGGCCAGTCCACATCAGATCGAGATTGACCGCCGAATAAGCCAGCGCCGGTCCGATGACGAGCCCGAGCACGAAAGCCAGCTTCTCGAAGGTCTCGCGGCTGTTGCGCAAGACCGAGATCAGGAACGACATCGGCGTGATGAACAGCAGCGCCGCAGCCAGCACCGCCGGCAGCCGGGCCGCCAGATAGAACCCGACGAACCCGCCGATCTGCGCGGCCGCGATCAGGCCGAAGGACATGCCGTTGGCATAGGCGATGCGCTGCGCCGGCGGGATCGACGGCAGCAGCCGCAGGCACTCGACCCACATGCTGATGGCGGTGAAATGCGTCGGCAGCAGCAGCCGCCAGGTCGGCGTCTCCCGCGTGCGCATCAGCGGCAGCAGCGAGACGACCATCGGCAGCAGCCGCACCGCCGTGAGCGTCACCGCGACCGCGATCTCGATCATCGCCGCGCCGGTCGCCAGCAGGCTGATCAGGATGACCTGCGCCGGCGCCGCCCAGACGATCAGGGTCGACAGGGCCAGCCAGACGAAGGAGAAGCCGAAATCGTGCGCCAGCGCCCCGACGCCGACATAGGTGCCGATCAGGACGTAGACGAAGACCGACGACCATGCCTGCCGGACCCCGGCCAGGATGGTCGCCGCCGTCCCGGCCTCGGGAGATGGAAGCACCGCCATGCGCCGTTGCTCCCATGCCGGCTTTCCCGGCGCAACTGCATGCCGCCGCATGGGGGTGGCGCAAAAAGAGCGAGGCAGACGGCGCCACAAATACCGAGGGCGCCCGGAAACTCCGGGCGCCCTCGGATTTCAGCAGCGAACCGCTAAGCTTTCACCAGCGGCACCTTCGGCACCGAGCCGCGCGGCGGATCGCCGTCGCCGCCGCCCTTGTTGTCGCCCTTGGGCTTGCGGCGCGGCGCGCTGCGGCGCTTCGCCTTGATGCCCGGTCCGACACCCGCCTCCGGCAGCTTGTCCGGCTTCGGTTTCACCGGCCCGTCGACATATTCGAAACCGAGCTTCTCCTGCCCTGCATCATCCTTGATCAGCACGACGCGGACATGCCCGCCCGACTTCAGACGGCCGAACAGCACTTCCTCGGCCAGCGGTTTCTTGATGTGCTCCTGGATCACGCGGGCCATCGGCCGCGCGCCCATCAGCTCATCGTAGCCGTTGGCGATCAGCCAGCGCGAGGCTTCGTCCGACAACGCGATGGTGACGCCGCGATCGGCCAGTTGCGCCTCGAGCTGCAGCACGAACTTCTCGACCACCTGGGCGATGATCGCCGGCGACAGATGCGCGAAGGTGACGATCGCATCGAGACGGTTGCGGAACTCCGGCGAGAACAGCTTGGAGATCGCCTCCTGGTCGTCGCCCTCGCGCTTGGTACGCGTGAACCCGTAAGCCGGCTTGACCATGTCGGCAGCGCCGGCGTTTGTCGTCATGATCAGGATGACGTTGCGGAAATCCACCTGCTTGCCGTTGTGGTCCGTCAGCTTGCCATGGTCCATTACCTGCAGCAGCACGTTGAACAGGTCGGGATGCGCCTTTTCGATCTCGTCGAGCAGCAGGACGCAGTGCGGATGCTGGTCGACGCCATCGGTCAGGAGCCCACCCTGGTCGAAGCCGACATAGCCGGGAGGCGCGCCGATCAGCCGCGAGATGGTGTGGCGCTCCATGTATTCCGACATGTCGAAGCGCAGCAGTTCCACGCCGAGCGCCGACGCGAGCTGACGCGCCACCTCCGTCTTGCCGACGCCCGTCGGGCCGGCGAAGAGATAGCAGCCAATCGGCTTCTCCGCGTCGCGGAGGCCAGCGCGCGCCAGTTTGATCGACGCGGCCAGCGACTCGATCGCCTTGTCTTGACCATAGACGGTGGTTTTCAGCGTCTGTTCGAGATGCTGCAGCACCACCGCATCGTCCTTCGATACGGTCTTGGGGGGTATGCGCGCCATGGTGGCGATCGTCGTCTCGATCTCCTTGAGACCGATCGTCTTCTTGCGCTTGTTTTCCGGCACCAGCATCTGCGCCGCGCCGGACTCGTCGATCACGTCGATCGCCTTGTCGGGCAGCTTGCGGTCATGAATGTAGCGCGACGACAGTTCCACCGCCGCCTTGATGGCGTCGTTGGTGTATTTGAGCTTGTGGTAATCCTCGAAATACGGCTTGAGCCCCTTGAGGATTTCGATCGCGTCGGGAACGCTCGGTTCCTTGACGTCGATCTTCTGGAACCGGCGCACCAGCGCGCGATCCTTTTCGAAGTGCTGCCGGTATTCCTTGTACGTGGTCGAGCCGATGCAGCGGATCGAACCGCTGGCGAGCGCCGGCTTGAGCAGGTTCGACGCATCCATCGCGCCGCCCGAGGTCGCGCCGGCGCCGATCACGGTGTGGATCTCGTCGATGAACAGGATCGAGCCGGGATAGGCTTCGATCTCCTTGATCACCTGCTTGAGCCGCTCCTCGAAATCGCCGCGATAGCGCGTGCCCGCGAGCAGCGTGCCCATGTCGAGCGCGAACACCGTATTGTCCTTGAGAACATCGGGTACCTCGCCATGCACGATGCGCCGCGCGAGACCTTCTGCAATCGCCGTCTTGCCGACGCCGGCATCGCCGACGAACAGCGGATTGTTCTTCTGCCGGCGGCACAGAACCTGGATCGTGCGGCTGATCTCCGCATCGCGGCCGATCAGCGGATCGATCTTGCCCTCGCGCGCTTTCTTGTTGAGGTTGACGCAATAGGCTTCGAGCGCGTCGCCCTTCTTCTTGGTGTCCTCGGTGGACTTGGAATCCGTCTCCTCCTCGGAGCCGCGCACCGGGCGCGCTTCCGACATCCCCGGCCGCTTGGCAATGCCGTGGCTGATATAGTTGACCGCGTCGTAGCGCGTCATGTCCTGCTCTTGCAGGAAATAGGCGGCGTGGCTCTCGCGCTCGGCGAAGATCGCGACCAGCACATTGGCGCCAGTGACCTCCTCACGGCCCGACGACTGGACGTGGATCACCGCGCGCTGAATCACGCGCTGGAATCCGGCGGTCGGCTTGGAATCGTCGGCGCCGTCGGTGACCAGATTTTCCAGTTCCGATTCCAGATAGGAACCGAGGCTGCGCCGCAACTTGTCGAGATCGACATTACAGGCCCGCATCACCGCGGAAGCATCCTGATCATCGATCAGCGCGAGCAGCAGATGTTCGAGCGTCGCGTATTCATGGTGGCGCTCATTGGCCAGCGCCAGAGCGCGATGCAGGGATTGTTCGAGGCTGCGCGAAAAAGTCGGCATTCGGTGTCCAGTCTTTTGTCTTCCGTGAAGTCGGCGCCCCTCGCCCCTTCTGTCTGTCGCCTATTTCTTCTCCATGACGCACTGCAAAGGATGCTGGTGTTTGCGGGCAAAGTCCATCACCTGCGTCACTTTGGTTTCGGCGACCTCATAGGTATACACGCCGCACTCGCCGATCCCGTGATTGTGCACATGGAGCATGATGCGGTTGGCCGCCTCGTGGTCCTTGCTGAAAAACCGCTCGATCACATGCACGACGAATTCCATCGGCGTGTAATCGTCGTTGAGGATCAGGACGCGATAAAGGCTCGGCCGCTTGACCTGCGGTCGCGTCTTGGAAATGACCGCGGTTCCAGGCGCGCCCGGATCGCCGTTACGGCGGCGCTTGTCGTCGTCCGCCATCACCACACGATCGGCGCTGGGAGCGGTCGCCGCCGGCACCCGAACGGGTTCGGGCCGGGATTCGCGCCAAGATTCGCGCTGAGATTCGCGCCTTGCCTGAGCCATGCTGCCAACCGGGTGGCGGCTGCCGGCTGTCTGTTCTGCTATCGTGCTGCGCTTCCCAGTCATCGCTTTCGGTCGTCGTCCCGGACCCTCGATCCGGCCTTTCGTCGTGCCGGATTGAAACAGTTCCAGCCTCGCCAGCTCCCGTTGGCCATCATAAAGGCGCCCTGCTTTTACTTCCAGACCGCCGGCCCTCAGGTTCCGGAACCCTCAGATAGCCATCAATTTAACGCTCGCAAGCCGCCCGGCGCGCGGCGAGATCGCCTTTTCCACAACGACGCCGCCGGCTCGTGGACTGGCAGTCGCGAGGACGGCATTGGCACTTCGTTAGCCATCCCGCGAGGAACGCGGATGGTGAACGCGGCTTAACCTGGCATTCGCTGCGTATTTTACCGGCTTTTCATGGCCGCCGTTCAGACTGCGCTGCAATCGATAGACAGGCTCTGCGTGCACGACAGCAGGCAGGCCTCGGGCAAAACAGCGGCAAAGTCAGCGGGCACTCACATGATCAGGCAAAACCTTGCACGGCGCTTCATCGCGGCCTGGAGCAATTTCAAACGTGCCAATGCCGGCAACGTCGCCACCACCTTTGCGCTGGCCACCATCCCGATCGTCGGCTTTGTCGGCAGCGCGGTCGATTACAGTCGGGCGAACTCGACCAAGGCAGCCATGCAAGCCGCCATCGACGCCACCGCGCTGATGCTGTCGAAGAATGCAAGCTCGATGACCGCGGCGCAGATCAGCACCAAGGCCAACGACTATTTCAAGGCGCTGTTCACCCGGCCCGAGGCGAAGAACATCCTCATCACCGCATCCTATACCACCACCGGCGGCTCGCAGGTCGTGCTCAACGGCAGCGCCACGGTGAACACCAATTTCATGGGGCTGATGGGCTACAGCAATATGCCGATCAGCGTTACATCGACCGCCAAGTGGGGCATGAACA
>JAHBZF010000038.1 GCA_019635575.1 Pseudolabrys sp.
CGCGTTATAGACGCCCGTCTCCGGATGCGGCGCGATCAGCACGCCGGCGGTGATATAGGCGCCGGCGTCATGCTCGGCGTAGACGATCTGCGGCAGGTCGCGCGCGACGTCGATCTTGTCGCCGGTCAGAACCACCTCCTGCACCGGCGCATCGGTGACGCGATCCACCGGCAGCCGGCGGTTTTCCAATGCGACGAGCGTTCGCAGCAGATTGCCCTCTTCGAGCCCCAGCGACTCCGCCACCGTGCTGCGAAAGCCGAACACATTGGTCGCAACGGGAATGTCGGTGCCCTTCACATTCTTGAACAGCAGCGCCTTGTTGTCGCCCCGCTGCATGTGCCGCATCACGGCCGTCAGTTCGTGCTTGGGATCGACCTGTCGGCTGACCCTGGCGAGGTCGCCTTTCGCCTCGAGATGTTCGATCAATTGGCGAAAGGTTTGCATTGCTTGCATTCATCACCCGTTGCGCATTGTGCAACACTGTTGCGCAATGAATAATTCCATGCGATAAGCGATGCTGTCAAGCATGCACGACATCGGGTCGGCGCGATGGGCAAAAGTACAAAAACCACGACAGTCAAAGGCCGTTCGCGGCCAGCGGCGAAGCGCCGCTCCTCCACGGTGCAGGCGGTTCAGCACGCCATCGAGGTGTTGCGCTGCGTGTCGCAGACGCAGCCGGAGATCGGCGTGTCGGAGATCGCGCGCCGCGTCGGGCTGCACAAGAGCTCGATCTCGCGGCTGGTGTCGACACTCACGGCCGAACACCTGCTCGAACGCAACGAGCAGACCGAGGGCGTACGGCTCGGCTTCAGCCTCGTCGCCCTCGCCGCGCCGTTGCTGTCAGGCGCGGGACTGACGCAGGCGGCGCAACCGCAGATCAATGCGCTGGCCGAGCGCTCCGGCGAAACCGTCAACCTCAGCATCTGGGACGGCCATCAGGCCGTCAGCGTGCACCAGGCGCTCGGCACCAATGCGATCACGCATTACGCCACGCCGGGCCAGATCAACCCCGCGCATTGCACCGCGTCGGGAAAACTCCTGCTCGCCTTCGCGTCGCAGGACGAGATCGACAAGGCCCTGTCCGGCAAGCTGCAACGCTTCACCGAGCACACCAAGACGTCACCCGCCGTGCTGGCCAGAGAGCTTGCACAGATCCGCGCCGAGGGGCGCGCGATCAACCACGGTGAATATGCCAGCGATGTCGGCGCGGTTGCCGCAGGCGTCCGCAACATGGACGGCCGGACGCTGGCGGTGGTGACCATCACCGTCCCGGCCTACAGGTTCTCTGCCGACCGACAAACGGAACTGCTGGCGATGGTCGAGGCGACAGCCGCCGTTATCTCCGCGCAACTCGGCTACCGGCCGCAAACACCGCCAAAATCCCGGTGACCGTCGCGCATCGCGCGAGCACTCTTCCTTATCGGAAATTGAAAAGATTGCCGCCGATGGCGTCGCGCCACGATGATGCCGGCGCCGCCGCGACCACTTGCGCGGGATCGATCTTCTCTTCACCGGGAACGCGAATCCGTTTGAACTTCATCTCGCTCGCATCGAGCGGCTTGGTCGCATCGAGCCCCATCTTCGTGCCCACGCCGTTCCGCGTCGACGGGTCAAGCTTCGATCCCTGGCTTTCCGGCACGACCAGCAGATCGCGATCGGCCTGAAACCGCGTCGCGACCGCCCACTCCACCTCGGCGGGATTGTGAATATCGACATCCTCATCGACGACGATCACATGCTTCACGTCGTAGTGGCCGGCAAAGGCCCCCATCATCACGTTCTTGGCTTCGCCATCCTGCCGCTTCGCGAGTTGCACATAGAGGTGGTATCGGCAGACGCCGCCCAGCGCGAGATGCACGTCACGCACATTCGGAAAACTGCGCTGCAGATGCTGAAGCAACGTCGCCTCGCGCGGAATGGCGCCGAGCAGCAGATGTTCGAGCCCGCCGCCGACAATGGTATGGAACAAAGCATTCTTGCGCTGGGTGAGCGCCGTCAGCTCGATGACATGCCGCTTGGCAGGCTCTCCGTAATATTGCGGAAACTCACCGAATGGCCCCTCCATCTCCCGCACTTTCGGCAGGATGCGGCCCTCGATCACGATCTCCGCTTCCGCCGGTACCCGCACGTCGTTGGTGATGCACTTCACCACCGGCAGCGGCGCTCCGTGCAGCGCACCAGCAATGGTCAGCTCGTCGAAGTCGATCGGCGCGATCGCCTGCGACGCAAGCAGCGTCATCGGATCGACACCGATGACAATGGCAACGTCGAGCGGCTGGCCTGACCGCTCGGCCATCTCATAGAACATGCTGGTATGGCGCGGCAGCAGCAACGCGCCGAGCCGGTTCGGACCGCTGACCTGCAACCGGTGGATCGAGACGTTCTGCACGCCGGTCGACGGGTTGCGCGCAATCACCAGCCCGGCAGTGATGTAAGCGCCGTTGTCGTGTTCGTTGTGGACCGGCAGCGGCAACTGCTTACCGAGATCGACCTCACGATGCACGACCTCCTGCACCGGCGCGTTCTTGACCTCCGTCCACGGCAGCGGATTTTGCGCTGCATGCTGAAAACACTCCAGCACCCGGCGCGGCTCCACGCCCATCGCCTCGGCGATCCACCGCCGGTCCGAGACAAGTCCGGAAATCACCGGCGTCACAAACCCGCCGGGACGCGGAAACAGTGTCGCCTTCGTGCCATCGAAACGTTTGGCGATCGCCGCCAGTTCGAATGCCAGCGATACCTCCGGCTTGATCACCGCCAGCCGATCGCTCCCCGCCAGCCGGTCGAGCCAGTCGCGCAGTGTCGTGATCGGGCGCAACGGATGACCGGAAGGTCGCGCGGAACGGGCAACATCCGATGTGAAGGGAGTATCGACCATAATCGTCATCCTGTTCCCGACGCGATCAAAACAAATGGTTTCATCTTGCGCGACTTCATATTGAACGATCGCTTGTGGCTGTCTGCGATAATCCGTTTTAAAAATTTTCTCCAGCGGTTTGTCGAATGTGCGTCGTTGCCGCCAACATTGCTGCGTTCACTGTCGTGCGCGACATGTTTCGAAAATCACTCGCCGCATCAGCGGATCGACACTGGCAACGCGCCGGCGCCGCGTGCCTCTAGACCCTTGCGATCACCAGGACACGGCGCGGTGCGTTGCAGCGCGGCATCGCCTGATCGCGCCAGCCGGACGATCCCGTCCGGACAGCCGAAATTGCCGAAAATAGCGGTATTTAGCCTCTATGCGCCTGACTCATTTTGCGCGAAACTGACACGCGGAACCTGAGGGATTGAATGTCTACTGCTTTGCGCATCGCTCATGGCGCGTTCGGCCGTGTCGCCCTGCTCGACATGGATCGTTCGCTCGTGCGCCATGCGCATCCTCATTGCCATGTGTTGCTCAAGGCGGACGGCGCCGACACCCAGTTCGCCGTCGGCGACGGCATGGTGCAATTGACCGATACTCAGGCGGTGCTCATCAACACATGGGAGCAACACGCCTATGTGCACGACCAGAATCGGCCCCGCACCATCATCCTCGCGCTCTATATCGAGCCGGACTGGTTGAAGACCTTCCGGCCGAACTGGGCCGCGAGCGGCGCGCCCGGCTTCTTCGAGAAGCCGTCCGGCGAGATTTCGCCGCGCATCCGCCGGCTTTCGATGGACCTCGCAACGGTGATGATGGCCGATCCCTGCGCCAATTCGGCACAGGAACAATTGTTATCCGATCTGATGATCGCGGTGATCGAACGGTTCACGCCGTGGCGCACCATCAGCCGCCGTCTGCAAGACATGGATCGCGATTATGACCGATTTGACTGGCGGATTCGCCGCGCCATCAAATTGACCCGGACCGAGCCGGGGCTGATCCACGATGTGGATTCGCTGGCGAAGGAATCGGGCCTGTCGCGCGCGCATTTTTACCGTCTGTTCGAGCGGTCGGCGCGGATGACGCCGCATGTGTATCTCAATCTGCTGCGGATGGAGCTGGCCGTGCAGTCGGTGGTTCACAGCAGCAACAGCCTGTCCGCCGTGAGCGACACGCTCGGCTTCAGCGCGCAAGGCCATTTCACGCGCTTCTTCAGGGACCACGCCGGCGTCACGCCGAGCGAATTTCGCCATGTGGCCCGCATGGGTTCACCCCCCTATCCTTAAGCCCACCATCGGCCAAAAAGAGACGTTTCGGTAAATCGCGAGACGCAGCGGCATCGTTCCGCCGGCTGGCCTGCGCCAACGTTTCCCATTGATGCGCCGCAAAGAGCGCACCAGGGGAACGTTCAGAGGCTTATGGCGACAACAGCCACAACATGGTGTGGGCAGTCGGTGGAGCGCGTCGAGGACGCCGCGCTGCTGACCGGTCGCGGCCGTTACATCGACGATCTCGGCGTCAAGCCCGGCACGCTGCACGCGGCGATCCTGCGCTCGCAACATCCGCATGCACGGATCGCGGCGATCCGCATCGACGCAGCCAAGCAAGCACCCGGCGTCGCCGTGGTGTTGACCGGGCGTGACGTCACCACCCTCTCCGCCAGCCTTGTGGTCGGCGTCAAGGCGCCGATCGAATGCTGGCCCATCGCGGTCGATCGCGTCCGCTATGTCGGAGAACCCGTCGCCGTCGTCGTCGCCACCGACCGGTATCTCGCCGAGGATGCGCTCGATCTGATCGATGTCGATTACGAACCGCTGCCCGCCGTCGTCGATCCGAACGACGCCCTCGATCCGACGCGGCCGGTGCTGCATGACGGACTTGGCTCCAACATCGCCAGCGAGCGCAGTTTCCGATACGGCGACCCCGAGCAGGCCTTTGCCGAAGCCGCGAAACGCGTGTCGGTGACGATCCGTTATCCGCGCAATTCCGGCACACCGATCGAAACCTACGGTCTGATCGCCGAATACGATCCCGGCGAGGATGCCTACGACGTCCTCTCCAATTTCATGGGACCGTTCAGCCTGCACGCGGTGATGGCGCGCGCACTCAAAGTGTCGGGCAACCGCCTGCGCCTGCGCACGCCGCCGGATTCCGGCGGCAGCTTCGGCGTCAAGCAGGGCCTGTTTCCCTACATCGTCCTGATGAGCCTCGCCGCGCGCATCGCCGGCAAACCGGTGAAATGGATCGAGGACCGGCTGGAGCATCTCTCTGCCTCGGTGTCGGCAACCAATCGCGTCACCACGCTGGACGCTGCTGTCGATGCCGACGGCCGCGTGCGCGCGCTGGCCTGGGATCAGGTCGAGGACGTCGGCGCACATATTCGCGCGCCGGAGCCGGCCACGCTGTACCGCATGCACGGCAATCTCACCGGCGCCTACGACATTCGCCATGTGTCCGTGCGCAACCGGGTCGTGCTGACCAACAAGACGCCGACCGGCCTCAATCGCGGCTTCGGCGGCCCGCAGGTGTACTACGCGCTGGAGCGGCTCATGCAGCGCGTCGCGATCGAACTCGATCTCGATCCCATCGATGTGTTTCGCCGCAATCTCGTGCCGTCGGGCGCGTTTCCCTATCGCGCGGCGTGCGGCGCGCTGCTCGATTCCGGCGACTATATGCGCACGCTGGAAACCGCGTTGACGGACGGCGGCTTTGCCGAATTGCGCGCGCGTCAGGCCAAGGCGCGCGCCGAAGGCCGCCTTTACGGCATCGGCTGCGCCGCTGCCGTCGAGCCCAGCGTGTCGAATATGGGTTACATCACCGCCGCGTTGACGCCGGCGGAGCGCCGCAAGGCCGGCCCCAAGAACGGCGCGCAGGCGACCGCAACGGTGGCGCTCGATCCGCTCGGCGCAGTGACCGTGCATGTCGCCTCCGTGCCGCAGGGTCAGGGCCACCGCACGGTGCTGTCGCAAGTGGTGGCCGATGCCCTCGGCCTCAAGCTCTCGGATGTCCGCGTGGTCACCGAACTCGACACCGGCCGCGACGCGTGGTCGATCGCGTCGGGCAACTATTCGAGCCGTTTTGCCGCGGCAGTCGGCGGCGCCGCGCATCTCGCCGCCAACAAGATCAAGGGAAAACTCGCAAAGACCGCGGCCGCCCAGCTCAACATCAGTCCCGACGACGTGGAATTTGTCGGCGGAAAAATCCGCGCCCGTGGCAATCCCGACAACGCGCTGCCGTTCTCTCGCGTCGCCGCGACCAGCCACTGGTCGCCCGGTCTTGTGCCGGAGGAGAACCAGGCGCTGCGCGAAACCGTGTTCTGGACGCCGCCGCAACTGACGCCGCCGAGCGACGACGACGAGGTGAATTCGTCGCTCTGCTATGGCTTCATCTTCGATTTCTGCGGCGTCGAGATCGATCGCGTCACCGGTGCGGTCCGGATCGACAAATACGTCACCATGCACGACTGCGGCCGCATTCTGCATCCGGGCATGGTCGCGGGTCAGGTGACTGGCGGATTCGCGCAGGCGCTCGGCGCGGCGCTGTATGAGGAATACGCTTACGGACCGGACGGCAGCTTTCTCACCGGCACCTTCGCGGACTATCTCGTGCCGACGCCGATGGAGGTTCCCGAGCCGCTGATCCTGCACGTGGAAACACCGTCGCCGTTCACGCCGCTCGGCACCAAGGGCGTCGGCGAAGGCAACTGCATGAGCACGCCGGTCTGCATCGCCAATGCCGCGGCGGATGCGCTCGGCGTCGCCGCGATCGACCTGCCGCTCACGCCGGCGAAGCTCGCCGCGCATATCCATGCGGCCGAACCGGCCCCGCGATCCCGTCCAACCGCGGCTGCGGCGCCGATCAAGGGCCGCGCGTTGCGCGGCAGCGGCGAGGCGCATGCCGATGCGTCGCCCGATGCGGTCTGGCGGATGCTGCTCGATCCGAAGACGCTGGAGGCGCTGATCCCCGGCTGCCATGGCGTCGAGAAGCTGTCGGACACGCATTTCCGCGCCGAGGTGACGCTCGGCGTCGGCCCCGTGACCGGGCGCTACAAGGCCGATATCACGCTGTCCGACCTCGATCCGCCGAACGCCGTGACCCTGACCGGCATCGTCACCGGCGCGCTTGGCGACGGACGCGGCACCGGCCGCATCCACCTCGTGCCGGACGGCGCCGGCACCCGTCTGACCTATGAATATGATGCTGCAATCGGCGGCAAGGTCGCCTCCATCGCCGGCCGCCTGCTGGACGGTGCGGCGAAGATTGTTATTCGGCAATTCTTCACTGCGCTCGCGCGGCATACCGGCGGCGGAGGAAAATCCGGGTTCTTCGCTCGTCTGTTCAGGGGGCGTGCATGAAACCGGCCCGCTTCGACTATGTCCGCGCCGAGCATCTTGCGGAGGTTCATGACGTCCTTGCGGAGAACGGCAACGACGCGCGCGTGATCGCCGGCGGACAAACGCTGCTGCCCATGCTGTCGATGCGCCTCGCCCGGCCGAAAGTCGTGGTCGATATCATGCATCTGCCGCAGTTGCAGACCATCGACACCGACAAGGGCACCGTCCGCATCGGCGCCGGTGTCCGGCAAGCGCAGCTTCTCGGCTGGCCCCTTCTCGGCGACAGACAACCGCTGCTCGCAGCCGCCTTGCCATGGGTCGGCCACGCACAAACCCGCAACCGCGGCACCATCTGCGGCTCACTGGCCCATGCCGATCCGAGCGCCGAAATCCCGCTCGTTCTGGTGGCGCTTGGCGGCACCATCGAACTGTCATCGCGGCGCGGCCGCCGACGGATCGCCGCGGATGCCTTCTTTACCGGAATGATGTCCACCGCCCGCAGCGAGGACGAATTGATCGAAGCGGCGATCCTGCCGGCACGACCAACCGGCAGCGGCTACGCATTTCAGGAGTTCGGGCGACGGCATGGCGATTTTGCCATCGCCGCTTGCGCGGCCATCGCCACCGACAAGGGCACACGGCTGGCCGTTGCTGGCGTCGCCGACCGCGCCACCACGCACGATTTCGCCACGCTGGACGGGAGCGCCCTCGACGACGCTCTCGATGCCTTCGCGTGGGATCTCGACGCCCGCGACGATTTGCACGCCACCGCCCGCTACCGCCGGGAGCTTGTCCGCCGCATGGGCCGCGCCGTCATCGAGGAAGCACGTCGATGCCGCGCCTGAACGCAACGCAGCGCCATCGTGTGCGACTCACCGTCAACGGCCGCCGGGTCGAAGCAGATGCGGAGCCACGCATGCTGCTGACGGATTTCCTGCGTCACGAACTTGGCCTCACCGGCACCCACGTCGGTTGCGAGCACGGAGTCTGCGGCGCCTGCACCGTCGATATCGACGGCGTCCCGGCCCGCGCCTGTTTGACACTGGCGGTTCAGGCCGACGGCGGAACCATCCGGACCGTGGAAAGCCTCGCCCCGGAGCCGGGCCGTCTCTCGATCCTGCAAGAGGCGTTCCGCCGCCACCACGCGCTGCAATGCGGTTTCTGCACCGCGGGCATCCTGATGTCGCTCGACTGCTATCTGCGCGACCGCCCGGAGCCGACCGAAGCGGAACTGCGCGAATTCCTCGGTGGGCATCTGTGCCGCTGCACCGGCTACGCACCGATCCTGAAAGCGGCGCTCGAAGCCGCCACGATGCTGCACAAGAAACGACCGGAGGAGCAGCTTCATGCTTGATCTCGGCAACAGCTTTCTGTCCAGCGTCGAACGCGATCCGGACGCGCTCGCCATCGTCGACGGGTCGGTCCGCCTCACCTATGCACAATGGTATCGCCGTATCTCATCGATCGTCGCCGCGTTTGATGAGCTAGGCCTTATGCCAGGCGACCATCTGGTCACGATGCTGCAGAACCGCTGGGAGGCGGCGACGATCCACTGGGCGTGCCAGTTCTCCGGCGTTGTAATTACGCCGATCAACTGGCGCTCGAAGGACGACGAGGTCGATTATTACCTGGAGAATGCCGAAGCGAAGGCGATCGTCTTCGAGGACGTGTCTGCGGAAGCCACACGCGCATCCAGTATCGCCAAAACCCGCACGCGCATCGCCCTCGATGCCGCGCAACACGGCGAAATCTCTTTCCCGACATTGCTGACGCGCGAAGCATCTCCGGCCGAGCCGCGTGTCGGAGCCGATTCCTGGTCGATCATGCTCTACACCTCCGGGACCACGGCGAAGCCGAAAGGCGTGCCGCGCCGCCAGCGCGCCGAACGTGCCGCCGCGGTCGCCCATGTGGCGCAAAACATGTACGCCAACGGCGAGCGCACGCTCGGCGTGATGCCGCTCTATCACACCATGGGCGTCCGCTCGCTCCTCGCTATGTCGTTGATCGGCGGCACCTTCGTCTGCCTGCCGCGCTTCGATACCGGAAAGGCGCTCGATCTGATCGCGGCGGAAAAGATCACCAATCTGTACCTCGTGCCGACGCTCTACCACGATCTCGTCCACAACGAACGATTTGCAACGACCGACACCAGCTCCGTTCGCAAGCTCGGTTTCGCCGGCGCGTCCATGACCGACGGGCTCCTGAAAGAGCTGACCGGAGCGTTCAAGCCAGACCTCTTCGTCAATCACTACGGATCGTCGGAGATTTACACGTTCACCATCGACCAAAAGGCGCCTGCCAAGCCCGGCTCGGCGGGGCGCGCGGGGATCAATCAGCGCATCCGCGTGGTCAAGCTTGGCGCAACTTCACCTGACGACATTGCCGCGGCCGGCGAGGAAGGCGAAATCATCGCGCTGCTACTCAGTGACGAAGCGTTCGAGGGTTATTGGCGCCGCCCCGAGGCCGACGCCAAGGCGATCCGCAAGGGCTGGTATTTTACCGGCGACACCGGATTCACCGACAAGGATGGCGACCTGTTCGTCACCGGCCGCGTCGACGACATGATCATCACCGGCGGCGAAAACGTCTCTCCGGTCGAGATCGAAAGCTGCCTGTCGCTGCACCCCGCGGTGTCGGAGGTCGCCGTCGTTGGCCTGCCCGACGAACGATGGGGAAAGATCATCGCCGCGTTCATCAAACGTCAGGATCCCGTGAGCGATGCGGAGCTTGACGAATTCTGCCGCAGTTCCGGCCTTGCCAATTACAAGCGCCCGCGGCGCTACGTCTATGTCGCCGATATCCCGAAATCGACCGTTGGAAAGCTGCTGCGCCGCAAGCTCGTCGCCGGAGAATTCGAGGTCGAAACAGCATCGCGCTCACAAGGAACACCAGCATGACAGCCCTCACCTTCAACGATCCGCGCCTCACGACGCTCAACGGATTTCAGGTCGAGCTGAATGCGGACAAACAACGCGCGGACATCATCCTGCACCGGCCGCCGCTCAACGTAATCGAAATGCTGCAGCGCGATCAGTTGCGGTTGGTATTTGAGGCGCTGGACGAGGATGACCGGGTTCGCGTGATCGTGCTTCGCGCCATCGGCGAGCACTTTTCCAGCGGAGGCAATATCAAGGGCTTCCTGGAGGCTACGCCCGAACACGTCTCGAAGCTTGCCTGGAACATCGCCGCACCAGCGCGCTGCGCGAAGCCGGTGATTGTCGCCAATCGCGGCTACTGCTTCGGTGTCGGCTTCGAGATTTCGCTGGCCTGCGATTTCCGCATTGTGTCGGAGACCTGCTTTTACGCACTCCCGGAACAGAAGCTCGGACAAATCCCTGGCTCCGGCGGCTCCGCCCGGCTGCAGAAGATCGTCGGCATCACTCGCACCAAAGACATTGTGATGCGCTCGAAACGCATCCCCGGCAAACAAGCGCTCGATTGGGGGATCGCCACCGAATGCGTGCCGGACGACAAGCTCGAAGCCGCAACCGATGCACTGGTGGATGAACTGCTCACGTTCTCCCCGATCGCTCAACGCACCGCCAAGAAACTGCTCAACGATACGGAGGATTCGACGCTGTCGATCGCGATCGAACTCGAAGGCCATTGCTACAGCCGGTTACGACAGTCCGACGACTTCCGCGAGGGCGTCGAGGCATTTCACGGAAAGCGGCGCGCGAAATTCCAGGGAACCTGAAATTCAACCGAACGCGACCGGTGCTGGGGCGACCACGACCGGCGACACAACAGGGAGGATAACATGACCTACAAGACGATGATGATGGCGGCGTTGCTGTCAGCAGCCGCCATCGGCGGCGCCCAGGCCGCGGACCCGATCAAGATCGGCGTCGTAACACCGCTCAGCGGCACCTATGCCGGCATCGGTCAACAGGTGAAATGGGGCCTCGACCTCGCGACCAAGGAAGTGAATGCCGCCGGCGGCATCATGAACCGTCAGATCGAGCTGATCTACGAGGACGAGGAAGCCAATCCGTCGGTTGCCGTGCAGAAGGCCGACAAGCTGTTTCAGTCGAACAAGGTTGATTTCCTCACCGGCACCGTCAATTCCGCGTCCACCCTCGCCGTCGGCCAGGTCGCGGAGCGCGCCGGCAAGCTGATCGCCACCACTGTTTCGTTCGCTGACCCCATCACCGGCGACAAATGCTCGCCCAATGTTTTCCGCGTCAACGCCAAGGCCGGTCAGCAATCCGCGGCGCTCGCGGCGTGGCTCGCCAAGGACAAACCGAAAGCAAAGATCTTTTTCCTCGGCCCGGACTATCTGATGGGTCGTTCCACCGTCGCAGCATTCAAGGAAGCCGCGGAAAAAACCGGCGCCGTCAGTCTCGGCGAAGTGTTCGCGCCGCTCGATTCCAAGGACTATTCGCAATATTTCGGCCAGATCCGCGCCGCGCAGCCACAGGTGCTCTACACCTCCGTCGCGGGTAACGACACCGTTCGCCTGCTCACGCAGATGCAGGAATTCGGCTTGCTGCGAAATCTTCTGGTGCTGGGCGCCTCCGGCACCGTGACCGCGCAGAACATCGCGGCGATCGGCAAGGCCGCCAACGGCTTTGCCACCGGCGTCGGCTATTCGGCGGAGCTCAACACGCCGGAGAACAAGAAATTCGTCGAGGCGTTCAAGGCGGCCTACAAAACCGACCCCGATCTCTACGGCGCCGATTCCTACGGCCTGATCTACGCCTACAAGGCCGCCGTCGAGAAAGCCAAGACGACCGACACCGACAAGGTGCGGGATGCGCTGCGCGGCCTCACCTGGTCCACCCCGCAGGGACAAAAGACGATCCGCGCCGGCGACCATCAGGCGATCCAGACGATGTATGTCGCGCAAGTCACCGACGGCAAGTTCAAGATTGCCAGCGAAGTGAAGGGCGAAGACGCCATCGGCCCCGACACCTGCACCCGGTTCTAGGTCCGTGCAACACAAGAACCACGAGGCATGATGATGTCCGGTGCGATCGAATACTTCCAGTTCGTTCTGGCGCCCCAGATGCTCATCGGCCTCGTGGTCGGTGTCGCGGT
This sequence comes from Pseudolabrys sp., assembly GCA_019635575.1. Lineage (GTDB taxonomy): Bacteria > Pseudomonadota > Alphaproteobacteria > Rhizobiales > Xanthobacteraceae > Pseudolabrys. Next base: position 12,241 of record JAHBZF010000038.1, read on the forward strand.
GATCCTCGTCGCGCTCGGCCTGACGATCATCTTCGGCTTGCTCGATGTGATCAACATGTCGCACGGCGAGTTCTACGCGCTCGGCGCCTTCATCGCGCTGGCACTCGCCTCAATCGGATTACCGTTCTGGCTCCTGCTCATTCTGGTGCCGCTGGTCATGATTCCGATCGGCTATGTGGTGGAACGCGGTTTGATCCAGCGGGTGTTCCACACCAGCGAACGGCACGTCACGACGCTGCTGCTCACCTTCGGGCTCGGCCTGGTGATGGAAGACGTGTTCCGCCTCATCTGGGGGCCGAATCCCTACCGGCCCGAAACACCGATCGCGGGCGGCGTCGACGTGTTTGGCATTTTCGTCCCCTCCTACCGCCTGTTCCTGATCGTTGTCGGAGCAGCAATCATCTCCGCCGTCGCTCTCATCATCTATCGGACACGGCTCGGCGCCATGGTCCGCGCCGCCGCCTACGACCGCCATATGGCGGCATCGCTTGGCGTGCCAGTGCGGCATGTCTATGCCGGCGCGTTCGCTTTCGGCGTCGCGCTGGCCGGTCTCGCCGGCGTGCTGCTGGCGCCGATCTATTCGGTGTTCCCCACCATGGGGCGCGACTTCATTCTGATGGCTTTCACCGTCGTCATCGTCGGCGGCATGGGCAGCATCGCCGGAGCGGTGATCGCGGGACTGTTCCTTACGCAAGTCCAGGCCATCGTGTCGCTTTACATTTCGCCGGTGTGGTCCGACCCGATCGTGTTCGGGATCATGGTCGCCATGCTGATGGTTCGTCCGCAGGGCCTGTTCGGCCGACTGGGTCACGGTTGATGCGCATGATTGATGCACTCACGCAATCGATGCGGGCGAGCCATGTGCTCGTGGCCCTGCTGGTCGTGGCTTCCCTCGTCTTTGCCGCTGTCGGCGCGGCGATGGGAGAGACCTTCTATCTGCGGCTTGCCACCGAAGCGTTGATTTTCGCCGGGCTCGCTCTCTCGGTCGATATCCTGCTCGGCTACAATGGCCTGTTGTCGCTCGGTCAGGCCCTTTATTTCGGGCTGGGCGCCTATCTCTCCGCGCTGGTGCTGATGTGGGTGCCATCATTCTGGGCCGCTTTTGCCGTCACGGCGGTCGTATCGGCTGTGGTCGGGCTGATCGGCGGCTTCATCGCCAACCGGGTTCGTGGCGTCTACTTCGCGCTGATCACGTTCGGAATGGCGCAGGTTGCCGCCAAGGTGGTCTATAACACCCGTGCGCTCGGCGCATCCGACGGACTGATCGGCGTCCCGGTCATCGATATCAATCTCGGGATCATCTCGTTCTCCAGCGCCTCCCCGGCGGGCTTCTTCCTGTTCGTGCTCGGCGTGATCGTCATCCTGTATGGCGTCACGGCCTACTTGCTCGATACGCCGTTCGGCCGCCTGCTGATCGCACTGCGCGCCAACGAGCGCCGGGTTCCGTTTCTCGGCTACCGCACGATGACATTACGCCTCTCCGCCTATGTCATCGCGGCGATGATCGCAGCACTGTCGGGTGCGCTCTATCCGATGCTTCGCGGCTTCGTTTCCCCGGAGCTGCTGTTCTTCTCCACATCGGGCAACGCCGTCATCACCGTTATCGTCGGCGGCGTCGGGACGCTCGCCGGCGCGCTCTACGGCAGCGTCTTGCTGACCCTGCTGAAATCGGTCGTCGGCAGCTATACCGAACACCATGTGATCGTCATCGGGCTGCTGTTCATGGGTGCCGTTATCTTCCTGCCGCGCGGGTTGATGGGCATCGTCCGGCCGGTGGTGGAGCGGATGCTGGCGCGGAGGTCGAAGCCATGACCGAACGCACAACGACCGGACACGTAGTGACCGCACACCCCGGCACCGCCCCCATCCTCGAGGTCCGTCATCTGTCGGTCAGCTTCGGCGGGTTGCGCGCGGTCGACGATGTGAGCTTTACCGTCGCCCGCAACCGCATCACCACCGTTATCGGGCCGAACGGCGCAGGTAAATCGACGCTGTTCAACCTGATTTCCGGAGCGCTGCGGCCGCGCGCCGGACAGGTCCTGATCGAAGGCAGGGATCACACCACGGAGCCGCCCTATCGCGTTCAGGCTGCTGGACTGGCGCGCTCGTTCCAGATCACCAATCTGTTCTTTGAGTTGTCTGTTGCCGAGAATCTCCGGCAGGCAGCGCAGATCCTCGAACCGCGCTCCATGATGTGGCGACCGATCGGCGCGAGCCGCACCGCACATGCGCGCGTCGATGAGCTTCTGGAACGCTTCGGATTGACCGCCAAGGCGCAATATCCGGCCGGCAAGCTGTCACATGGCGAACAGCGCCGGCTGGAAGTCGCGGTCGCCCTCGCCTGCCGGCCGAAAGTGCTCCTGCTCGACGAGCCGACCCAGGGCATGAGCCACGGCGATACTCAGGACACCGCGGCGCTGATCACATCACTGGCCGCCGACGTCACGGTGCTGCTGATCGAACACGATATCGGGCTGGTGATGAGCCTGTCCGACCACGTCATCGTCATGCACCAGGGCCAGAAGCTGGCCGAAGGCGCACCCAGGGATGTGCGCAACAACCCGGCCGTGCAGGCCGCCTATTTCGGACACGCCTGACATGCTGGAGATTCAGAACCTCCACACCCATTACGGGCCGAGCCATATCATCCAAGGCATCGACCTGACCGTGCGGGACGGCGAAGTCCTTGGCGTATTCGGCCGCAACGGTGTCGGCAAGACGACCTTGCTCAAGACCGTAGCCGGCTGGATCCAACCGACAAACGGCCACATCCTGTTCAACAACGAGCCGATCGGCGGCCAACAGCCGGATCGGATCGCCCGCCGCGGCGTCGGCTTCGTGCCGGAAGATCGCCGCATCTTTCCCGGCCTGTCGGTCGAGGAGAATCTCACGCTCGGCTTCCTGCAGGTGCCGGGCCGCTCATCGGCAGACAGCCGCGCCGCGCTCGAGCGCATCTATCAGCGATTCCCACGGCTCGCGGAGCGCCACCATCAGCATGGAACGACGCTGTCGGGCGGCGAGCAGCAGATGCTGGCGATGGCGCGCGTCATGATCGGCAAACCGAGCCTGCTGCTGGTCGACGAACCGAGCGAAGGTCTCGCGCCGATGATCGTCGCGGACCTGTTCGCGATCATCGCGGAGATGAAGTCGGCGGGCTGCGCCGTTCTGCTGGTCGAACAGAACGTGCACCAGGCTCTTGCCGTCTGTGACCGGTTCATCGTTATCGAGCGCGGCCGCATCGTCCTGAGCGGCGATGCGAAAGACAAAACGAATTGCGATCGCCTGCTGGAGACGATCGCCGTGTAACAAGAAACGACTGGATGGAGGATACGCGATGATGAAAATAACGGCACTCAAATCTCTGCTCGCTGCATCGGCAACGCTTCTCGCTATTTCTTTCAGCGGCGCGCAAGCGGATGAATATCCGAATCGGCCGATTCAGGTGATCGTGCCTTTCGCCGGCGGCAGCGCCAGCGACGTGGTGACCCGGATCATGCTCGATCGCATGGCGAAATCCATCGGCCAGTCATTCGTCGTCGACAACCGGCCGGGTGCCGGCGGCAATACCGGGACCGCGGCCGCGACCAAGGCGGCACCGGACGGCTATACGCTGGTGATGAGCACCTCCGGACCGCTCGCCGCGAACAAGACGCTGTTCAAGAATCTCGGCTACGAACCGGAAAAGGATTTCGCGCCAATTTCGCTGTTCGCGATCCTGCCGAACGTGATCGTGATCAACTCCAAGCTGCCGCCAAAAACGCTGACTGAATTCGTCGCTTACGCGAAGCAGCATCCGAAGGAACTCAATTACGGCTCGGTCGGCGTCGGCAGTTCGCAACACCTGGCCGGAGCCTATTTCGATCAAGTCGCGGGCGTGCAGCTAGTCCACGTCCCCTATCGCAATATCGCGCAATACACGCCAGATTTCATCGCCGGCGCGGTGCCGCTCGGCTTCCAGTTTCTGCCGAACGTGCTCGGTCTGCTGCGGTCGGGCGAGGCGCGCGCGCTGGCGGTCACAACCCCCAAACGCATGACGGCGCTGCCGGACGTGCCGACCGCCGCCGAGGCTGGCGTGAAGAACTATGAGACGTTCGGCTGGCTGGCGCTGCTGGCCCCGGCGGGAACACCAAAGCCGGTCATCGACAAGCTTTACAAGGCACTGGCTGAAGCGATGAAAGACCCGACTGTCCAGCAACGTTTCACCGAACAAGGCGCCGAGCCGGTCGCTCCCGGACCGGATGAATTGCAGAAGTTCATCGTATCGGAAACGGCGAAATGGCGGCATATCATCCAGACGGCCGGCATCAATCCGATGTGATGCCGAACCGGACAGGACGATAACGAAGCTATGACCATTGACGAAAGAGTGCTGATCGCTGGCGCCGGCCCGGTCGGCCTCACGGCCGCCGCGGCGCTGGTGCGTCGCGGCGTCCCCGTGACGATCATTGAAGCCGGCGCCGATCTCAGCCGGGAATCCCGAGCGTCGACGTTTCATCCGCCGACGCTCGATATGCTTGAAGACCTCGGCGTCGCGCAGTCCTTGATCGAACAGGGGTTGAAGGCGCCCTACTTTCAATATCGGTCAACGCGATACGGGTTGATGGGTCATTTCGATTTTTCCGACATCGCGGATGTCACGCGCCACCCTTTTCGGCTGCAATGCGAGCAATCAAAACTGACGAGGCTTCTCTTCGACCGGCTCGCGGGCAATCCCCACTTCGACATCGTCTTTTCGAGCCCTGTCCGTGAGGTGGCGCAGAATGCGGACGGCGTCACAGTGACCGTTGAGCACGAAAGCGGCCCACGCCGATTGACCGGCCGATGGCTGATCGGCGCCGACGGCGCCCGTAGCGATGTGCGCCGGGCGCTCGGCACGACATTTGAAGGATTCACTTGGCCGGAACGCTTCCTCGTGGTGAGCACTCCGTTCGATTTCCACCAGGTGATCCCCGACCTCGTGTCGGTGAGCTATGTCGCAAGCCCGGAGCGCTGGCATTTTCTGCTGCAGATTCCGGGCTTATGGCGCGTCATGTTCCCGGTGTTTGCGGACGAGAGCGATGAGCGCGCACTATCGGAGGATTTCGCACAATCCCTGATGGCACGGGTGGTTCCCGGCATTTCCCGCTACACGATCGCCCATACGACGCTGTACCGCGTTCATCAGCGTGTCGCCGCCAGCTTCCGGTCCGGGCGCGCGCTTCTCGCGGGAGACGCCGCGCACATCAATAATCCGCTCGGCGGCATGGGCATGAATGGGGGAATTCATGACGCGATCAATCTGACGGAACGCCTCGCCGAGGTGTGGCATGGCCGGAAATCCGGCAGCGAGCTTGATCGGTTCGACAAGCAACGGCGGCTAGTGACCAAGGAATACGTTGAAAAGCAGTCCATCCAAAACAAGAAGAATTTGGAAACGCCGGATCCCGACTTTCGCGATCAGCTTGCGCAGATCGGAGCAGATCGCGAGAAAACCCGAAACTTCCTCCTGACGGTCTCCATGATCAATAGCCTGAAACGGGCCGAACAACTCGGCTGACGTCCCATCGCGCGGTCATACCGGGCCAGCATCTGGCGTCCAGAGCTGGCGTATGCTGGTCCACAGCGCGTCTCAATCTGCTGTGATCTGTCAGCCCGTTTTGCAAACCCGCTCGCGTAACTTCGCGAAAGCGGCAAGCTGATCGGCTTTCATGTTGCGGGCCTCGTCACGGCCGACGAACACCTTGAACATGATGCCACCATCAACGTTCAGGAACGCGACGAAAGCCGACGAGCGCCCCATGAACGACCGCTCAACGAAAGCGACGCCGCCACAGCGCTCGTGACGCAGGTGGCCGTGCAACGCCCCGCCGCCCGGCACATTATAATAGCCGCGCCCAACCTCACCCGACGGAACCCGCCCGCTCGCTTCGAAGATACCGTCATCAGTGTGGACGATGAACGTCACATCGCCCCATGATCCGATATCGACCATGGCCTCGACGAAAGCGCCGCCGGGGCCGATCGTCCGCATCTCTGCCGGCAAAGCCTCAATCACCTGGCGCGGTGTCACGCCGTGCGTTTTGGCTGCCTCTTCAATGACGACGCCCGGATTCTCCGCCAGCGCACGCGCCAGCGCTCCCTCGACCTGCGTCATCGTCAGGCCGCCTTGGTGTTCGTCTGCGTCTGCAGAACGGAAAAGCCCTCAAATTGCGGATGCCCAAGGTAGAGCGATCCGGTCGACTGGTTGCCGGCGCGGGCGTGCGAGGTGCGGAATTCGTCGGATTTCGTCCAGGCGATGAAATCGGCTTCGGTGCGCCACACGGTATGGGTGGCATAGAGCGTGTGGTCGTCCGCCACCGGGCCCTTCAGCAGATGAAATTCCACGAATCCGGCCATCCGGTCGAGAAAGGTTTCCCGGTTCGCCCAAACGGTCTCGAAGGCGGCTTCGGACCCTTTCGTTACCTTGAAGCGATTCATCGCGATATACATTTATTGTCTCCTTGGCTGGCGCATGCTGGCGTACGTTCTCGCACATCCACGGCAATCACTTGATGCGTGATGTGTCGATCAGATGAGCGCGCGTGGTCGCGGAAACTCCCTCGGCCACGCGCAGCATTTCAGGTCGGCCCGAAATGGACCTTCACTCCTCCCTTGAACACGATCCCGGCGCCGGCGCTCGCCCACAACGCATCGTTCTGGCTTTCACCGTCCGTTGCGCTGCGCGGAACCGCGTAAGGCCGATAGTACTGGTTGAAGATATTCTCGACCGAGAAGCCGACGGTCACGTTCGGTGATGGCTTCGCCGACAAATAGAAATTGACGAGATTGTAGGACGTCCCCGGCAAATAGTTCACCGGAATATCGTTGTTGCTCTTGATCGCCGCCCACATCAGCGACAGCACGACCTTGTTGTCGAACAAGCGCACGCCGGCGGTGGTGGTGATCTTCTGCGGCGGAATACTGTAAAGACCGATGCCGGTCTGAACGTTCTTACCCTTCTGGATCGTCGCTGACACGCCGACAAACCAGGGACCGGCGTCATAGACGGTTTCCGCCTCGAAACCCTCGATCCGCGCCCGCGCGATGTTCTGATACTGATAGAACTTGCTCGCGGTCATGCCGGGGATCGGGTAGCCGGGATTGTCGACAGCCTGCGGCGCCGAGGTCACCAGATCGATGTAGTCATAAACATCGTTGCGGAAGACATTGAACTTGCCGCGCAGGCTGTCGCCGGATGCGAGCAGATCGTTCTTCTTGAGGTTCAGGCCGATTTCCTTGTTCTTGCCGACCTCCGGACGCAGATTGGGATTGGGCAGGAAACAGAAGGTCGAATAAACACCCGCCGGCTGATCGGCGCACTGGAAAAAGGAGTCGAAGGCCGTCGCCGACGCATGCGCGCCGGTCACCAGCGTCTCCGTCGTCGAGGGCGCGCGATAGCCTTCCGCATAGCTGACATAGGGCGTCACAACCGCGGTCGGCAGCAATCCAACCGTGATTTTCGGCGAGAACCGCGAGCCGGTCGTGCCGCCGGCATTCGAAGTCAGCTCATAACTGTCGTAACGGATGGCGCTGACGATCTCGAGCAGCGACGTATAATTCGCCTTGTACTGGAAGAAACCGCCCCACACCGTCCGCTTTCCGGACGGCGTCGTGGTGTCGGACGTTCCCGCCAGATCGAAGCTGTTCACCTTGTCCTGGAAACCATCGACGCCGTAAGTGAAGGCGTGACGCCAGTCGCCCGTCTCCGCGCGCGAGGTGTTGTGAATATCGAATCCGAGCGTGTTGATATTGTAGCTGCGCGTACTGCCGATACACCCGGAGATATTGTTGCCGGGCGCAACGCCAACGCAATTGCCGAACGACGAACCGCTGGTATGCCCGATCTTGCGCTGGTCGTTCTCGGTCCGGTTCCAGTAGATCTTCGCATCCCAGTCGAACAGCTTGTCGTCCGGCCGCGCATAGGTCCATCCCAGCGTCGTCATATAGTTCTTGACGTTGGTCGCGTAGATCGAGGTGCCCGTGACATTGTTATTGAGAACGTTCGGATCGGCCAGTGTGCGCCGCGGCTGGCCGATATTGAACAGGTTTTCCTGGAAAACGCCGCCGAGCTTGATTTCGTGTCCGTCGGCCGGACGTACCGTTAGTTTGGCAATACCGCTCGACGCCTTGTTCCAGGTGTTGGCGACCGTGTAGCCGGTGCCGTCCTTGTAGTTGTCCTGCGTTGAATAGGTGCCGCCAGCAAACAGGTCGACATTCGGATTGACACGTACGCCACCAAACACCGACTGCATGGCTCGAGCGGAATTGCTGCCGAACACCGTGTGGGAATCGACACCCCAGGTCTCGCCCGGACGAACGACGTCGTTGATATCCTTGGTGCGGAACGACGCCACACCGCCGATCGCACCCGAACCGTAGATGTTCGCGGTCGGGCCTCGCACGATATCGACGCCGCTCAGCAATTCCGGATTGAGGAAGAAGGAGCCGTTGGCGAAATGGCCGGTCCGTTGGTAGTTCTGCCGCGCGCCATCGACGATCACCGCGACGCGCCCGAAATCCTGCAAGCCCCGGATATTGATCGCCGTCGACGGGTCGTCACCGCGATCCTGCATCCACACGCCGGGGATGCCATAGAGCAGATCGGAAATTCGCGACGGCATCCGCGTCGATAGCGTCTCGCTGTCGATCACGCTGACCGGCGCGAGCGCATCGCTGGCCCGCTCCTCGGTTTTGCTCGACACCACCGTCACCGCGTCGAGCACCTGCACCGGCGCTGCGTTTTGCGCGGACGCAGGCTGCGACAGACTAAGCGCGGAAACACCGCCCACGGAAAGTGCGATAGCAAGAGTCTTTACGCGCCGACGACGCGACCTGCGCTTCATGAAACGCCCCCGATCTTCCAGATTTGTTTTTTGTCTGGCTGGCGGGCGGAAGCGTTGACGCAACGGCTAGCTGGCTCGTGCTTGGCACTTAACGGCTTTTCGGCGATTAAAACAAGTGTTGCGCCAGTTATTCAAAAGACATAAGCAATAAAAGAAGCGATTTCTTAGTTTTTAAAGTCTCTAAACTAAGATTTCGCATCTTATAATCTGTCTAAACTAAGTAATTATGACAGATTTTCACATTGAATACTTTGTTTTGGCGACGATGACGGCGGGAAAAGACAAAGATCAAAGCAACCCTTCTTCGGCCGACGACAAGAACAGTCCGGCGCGGAAGCGGCTTGTTACTGTCGTCCACGACAGACTCGACAGTCGAGACCTGTTTTCCGGCGCGCGCGAGCTCATCATCGCGCACGGCAGCGACGTTTATCGCCTGCGGCTGACGTCACAGAACAAACTCATCCTGACCAAATGAGCAGAATCGCTCCTCTTCTCCTGTCCACGTGGCTGGCGCTCACGAGCGCGACCGCGGCGAACACAGCAAGTCATGCGGCCGATGCCGCCCGCTACAATACGTCGCGGATCGTTTCGGTCGGCGGCGCGGTCACCGAGATTCTCTATGCGCTTGGTCTGCAAAAACAGATCGTTGCGGTCGACTCGACCAGCTTGTTTCCGCGCGACGCGCTCAAGGAAAAAACGAACGTCGGCTATCTCAGACAATTGTCGCCCGAAGGCGTTCTCGGCCTCAATCCGACCGTGATCATCGCCGCCGAGGGAGCGGGACCGAAAGAAACCGTCGAGGTGATCGAACAGGCATCGATCCCGTTCGTGCATGTTCCGGATCATTTCAGCGGCGACGGCATCGTCGAAAAAATCCGGCTGATCGCGACCACGACCGGCCGCACCGCGACCGGTGACTGCCTCGCCAGTCAGGTGCAACGTGATCTGGATCGTCTCAGCGCGTTGCGCCGGCAGATCGGCGCGCCCGCGCGCGTTCTCTTTATCCTGTCGTTCGTCAATGGCCGTGCCATGGTCGCCGGCTCCGACACCGCGGCGGACGGCATCATCAAGCTCGCCGGTGGCGTCAACGCGATGGCGGGATTCAGGGGTTACAAGCCGGTATCCGACGAGGCGATCCTCGCGGCTCAACCGGACACGGTGCTGACCATGCAACGGCCCGATCAGGCGCTCACCGCCGATGACGTACTGCGGCATCCTGCCTTCACGCAGACACGCGCGGCGCAGCGCAAATCCTTCCTGTCCTTCGACGGACTTTATCTGCTCGGCTTCGGTCCGCGCACCGCGAGCGCCGCCCACGATCTCGCGCTGGCGCTCTATCCCACCCTGACCAGGGATACGCCTGAGCCGCGAGCCGCCTCTTCCTCCTGTCTGCAATGACCGCACCGCCCTCCGCTGGCAGGCACAGCAGACGCCGGTTGCGTCCTTCGACGGTCATCGTCCTGTCGGCACTTTTGCTCTTGCTTCTCGTGGCCGTGATCGTCTCGGCGGCCATCGGCGCCGCCGGCATTCCGTCCGCGCGATTGCTGGCGCTCCTGGGGTTGACGTCGATGGATCCGGCGACATTCGCGCGCGACCATCTGGTGCTGTGGTCGATCCGGCTGCCGCGTATCGCACTCGCCGCCATGATCGGCGCGCTGCTCGCGGTGTCCGGCGCGATGATGCAGGGGCTGTTCCGCAATCCGCTCGCCGATCCGGCAATGGTCGGTGTGTCGAGCGGCGCCGCCTTCGCCGCCGCGCTGACCATTGTGATCGTCGACAGATTCGCCACCGCCGGCGGCCCGTTATCGCTTGGTCTGTTGCCGGTTACGGCTTTGATCGGCGCGCTGATCACCACCGCGGCGCTCTATCGCCTTGCCACGCGCCACGGCCGCACGTCTATCGCCGTCTTCCTGCTCGGCGGCCTGGCCATCGCCGCGCTGACCAATGCGGGCATCGGTTTCCTGGTGTTCATGGCAGATGACCGGCAACTCCGCGACATCACCTTCTGGATGCTCGGCTCGCTCGGCGGCGCGACCTGGCAGAAGGTTGCGATCGTCGCTCCATTTCTGGTCCTGAGCGCGGCCGGCATGCCGCTCATCGCCCGTGGCCTCGACCTGCTGGCGCTGGGCGAAGCCGAGGCCTTCCACATGGGCATCGCCGTCGAACGGCTGAAGCAGATCGCCATCCTGCTCGTCGCCATCGCCATCGGCGCAGCGGTCGCGTTCTGCGGCGTCGTCGGCTTCGTCGGCATCGTCGTGCCGCATCTGTTGCGGCTCGCGATCGGGCCCGGCCATCGGCTGCTGCTGCCGGCATCGATGCTGCTCGGCGCGGCGATGATGCTCGCGGCCGACAGCGTCGCGCGGACCATCGCCGCGCCGGCCGAACTGCCGATCGGCATCGTCACCGCGATCGTCGGCGCTCCCTTCTTCCTGGCTCTGCTGCTCAGACAGCGAAATCTGGTGAGCGCATGAGCACCATCCTCACTCTCACCGACGCCAGGCTGACAATCGGCACGGCAACATTGCTCGATCATATCTCGCTCTCGATTGACGCTGGAGAACGGATCGCGCTGATCGGACCGAACGGCGCCGGCAAATCCTCGCTCTTGCGCATTCTGTCCGGTGAGCTTCGCCCTTCGCGTGGCGACGTTTCTCTATTTGGCCGGCCGCTGTCCGGCTATGCACCGGCCGAACTGGCCGAGCGGCGCGCCGTGCTGTCCCAGCAGATCGCCGTGGCATTTCCATTCCGTGTGGCCGAGATCGTCGCGATGGGCGGGCGTGGCACACTGATTCCCGATACGATAATCAACGATGCGCTCGGTCGCGTCGGCCTGGCCGGCTTTGCCGACCGGATCGTCACCACCCTCTCCGGCGGCGAACAGCAGCGCGCCCATATCGCCCGCGTGCTGGTCCAGATGACCTTTGGCGAACGCAGCGACACCCGTGGTCTCATTTTTCTCGACGAACCGACCGCATCGCTCGATCTGCGACACCAACTCGATCTGGCAAAGATCGTCTCTGGCTGCGCCGAGCGCGGCCTCGCCGTCGTCTCGATCCTGCACGATCTCAATCTGGTGCCACTATTCGCCGATCGGGTGATCGCACTCGACCACGGCCGGATCGCCGATGATGGCCCTGTCGACGCGACGATCACCGAGTCGATGATGCGGCGAATATTCAATGTCGCCGGCGCCGTCGGGCGCACGCCGCCCGACCGAATGCCGTTCGTTCTGCCGCAGTCGGCCGACTAGCGCGAGGCCAGCAACTAGCGATTAGTTCGGGGCTGCTCCACGAGCTTTTTGTAAAGCTCGGGACGACGGTGGATCAGAAGATCGGTGTTGTTGGTCTCGCGTTTCGAGCGCGAGCTCGAAAGCTGCGCAAAGCGTGTAACGAACCCGCGCCGGCCATGCGGCAATTCCGATGCCAGAGTGTTCTGCGGATAGCCCGCCGGCTGAATCAGGATGCTGGGCCCCGCGACGCTGGAGTCCTGCCGGTTCGCGGCCACCAGCACGATGCGATTTTCCATCGCCCGCTCATGGGCAATGAACTGAAACTCCGCCGGAGAGCGCCATGAAGTCGGCCAGGCGATGATATCGGCGCCGCGTAGCGCCAGCGTCCGTGCGACCTCCGGGATCACGCCCTCGTATCCGATCATCACGCCGACATTACCGAACGGTGTCTTGAACACTGGCAGGTCGTTGCCCGGTGTGGCCCAGTCCCGCTCGTCGCCCCACAGATGCGTGGCGCGGTATTTGCCGACGATGCCCTCCGGGGACAGGCAATAGACCGTGCTGTAGAAATGCCCCTTCTCGTCCTCGACCAAATGGGCGAGCAGCCAGATTTTGTAAGAGGCGCAAACCTCCGATAGCCGCTCCAGCGCCTTCGCGGAAAATTGTGCGGCAGCCTGCGGATCGCGGGCGATCTCACGCGGATCGAACAGGAAGTGCTCCGGCAGGACGGCGAAGTCGACGCCGTGATTGCGTTGCGCCTCGACAGCCTGTGCCGCAGCCGCCTCCAGGATGTCCGCCGCCGTTCCCGGAGCCGAGACCTGGATCGCCGCGATCTGCCTCACCATGCGATCGGGAACCACCGCCTCGTTCATCACCTTGGACAGCGGGGTCTTCTCATAAGGCTCGACCAGCAGCGAATAGAGCTCCGGACGCCGGTCGGCGAACAGGTCGTTGCCGTTGCCGATCGACTTGTCCCGCGCTGCTGCCGGCTCGATGTCGGCATAGATAATCGTCTCTTCATCCGGCCCTGCCTGAACCAGAACCTCGCCGCGCGGATTCATGATGAAAGAGCAGCCGGTGAACCGGTTATACGCCAGCATTTCCTGCGCCTGATCCAGCGGCCGGCGCGGCTTTGTCGCGCCGATAACCCAGCACCGGTTCTCCACCGCGCGCGTGGGCACATGATAAAGATATTGATCGGGGGCGCCCCAATTGGTCGGATTGACCAGAATGTCGGCGCCTTCGAGCGCGATGCAGCGCGCCGATTCCGGAATGCGCCCATCAGCGCAGACGAAAAAGCCGAGTTGACCCAGTGGCGTGTCGAAGGTCTTGAAACCGGTCTGTCCCGGCACGAACCAGCGCTTGTCCGCTTTGATGAAGAAGTTTTTCTGATACTTGCCGACGAGCTCGCCATTCGGCCCGATCAGCACCGCACAATTGAAAACATCGTCGCCGCTGCCTTGCTCGAACAGGCCCGAGACAACCCAGACGTTCAACTCTTTCGCGCGTCGTCCGAGCGCGTCCGTGAAAGCGCCGGGGATCGGGGTCGCCTTGTGATGCGCGTCGGCGCGGTCCTCGAAATAATATCCGTTGTTGCTCGCTTCCGGAAACACGATGAGCCGCGCGCCGGCAGCCGCGGCTTCCCCCATCCGCTCCAGCATACGGGCAAGATTGCGCTGCTCTTCGCCCTCGAACGAGAGCATCTGGACAGCCGCGACTTTCAAACGCTCGATCTTCATCATTTTGCCTATAACAGTGCCAACTCGGAATTCAGCCGCGCGCGGCAGCCGCAACCTCTTCTTCACGGTGCGCAACATGCCATGGGCATACCAGTCGCTCCGCGAGATCGACGAGATAGAACAGGATCGTTCCCATCACGCCGAGCAGAAGAATCGCCGCGAACACGCGCGGCGTGAAGAACATGCCCTGTGCGGTGAGGATGACATAGCCAAGCCCGCTTTGCGAAGCGATGAACTCGCCGGCCACCGCGCCCACGAGGGCCAGCGAGATCGCCACCTTCATTCCGGAGAACATGTAAGGCAATGCGTTCGGAAACCGGATCTTGGTCAGAGCATGGAATGACGAACCGTGCATGGTCTTGAACAGATTCAGCGCCTCCGGGTCAGTCGAGCGCAAGCCGAGCACCATATCGATCACGATCGGAAAGAACGCAATCAGGAACGACACCGCCACCTTCGACTGCAGCCCAGTTCCGAGCCAGATAATGAACAGCGGCGCCAGCGCGATTTTGGGAATGCTGTTGAACGATACCAGCAGCGTGTAGAGCGTATTCTCGAGAACCCGCGAATAGACGATCGCGATAGCCAGCAATACGCCGAGCACAAACGCAGCCCCGAATCCGAGCATCGTCGTCGCCAACGTATCGAGCGACTGCACAAGATAAAGCATCGGATCGCTTCTCAGCTCGACGAAAATCACCGACGGCGACGGCAAGAACCAGGTCGGCACGTCGAATAGCCGCGTTCCGGCCTCCCACACCAGCAGAAATCCAAGAAAGACAGCAAGAATGCGGAGACTACGAGACATGACACTTCTCTTTGCTTCGCGGCATTGTGCAGAGCGGCATTGTACAGATTCGCTGTATGTCAGCGCGCCCGCAACATTCCCATTTCCTGAAATAGCGAGCGAATCTCACGCGTATAAGCACCGAACTCCGGGGTTTCACGGATCGAAAGATCGCGTGGCCGTGGAAGATCGATCTTGATGGTGCGCAAGATCCGCCCTGGAGACGGTGACATCACAATCACCCGATCACCGAGAAACACAGCTTCGGCGATCGAATGCGTGACGAAGAACACCGTTTTGGCATCCTCCATCCAGACCCGCTGCAGCTCCAGATTGAGTTCGTCGCGGGTCATCGCATCGAGCGCCCCGAACGGCTCGTCCATCAGCAAAAGGTTCGGATTCATCAGCAATGCACGGCAGATCGAGACGCGCTGCCGCATGCCGCCGGACAGTTCGTGCGGATATCTGTTTTCGAAGTTTTTCAGCCCGAGCAAATCAAGCAGCTTCATGGCCCGCTCGCGCCATTCCTGCACGCGCAGCCGCTGCGCCTCGACCGGCAGCAACACGTTCTGGATGACGGTACGCCACTCGAGCAAAATGTCGCGCTGGAATACGACACCAAGATTATCGGGTGGACCGGACACCGTTTTTCCGGCCACGCGGATATCGCCATCGGTCGGCTTTTCCAAACCGGCGAGGCAGCGCAGCAGAGTGCTTTTGCCGCAGCCGCTCGGCCCGAGCACGCTCAGAAATTCAGCGTCGCCGATATGGGTATTGATTCCATGCAGCGCGGTGACATCGCCCCGCTTCGAGCGATACACCTTCTCGACATTCTCGAATTCCACGAGCGGCCGCCCGGAGGCGGCCGCCGGCGCACGAAGCGGCACCACTTCCATTGCCGTCCTCACTCGGTGAACTTGTTGGTGAACATGTCGGCGGGCTTGAGACCCTGCTTCACCACGCCGGCCGACGCCATAATGTTGAGCGCCTCCTGCCATTCGGCTTCAGACTGCCAGCCGAGCGGTTTTCCTTTGGTGCCGGGCGACTCCAACAAACCGGCATAGAACTTCACCTGCGCGATCAGCGATTCGCGGTCCGGGCGCAGGCTTGCCCGCTGCTTGACGATTGCCTCGGCTCCCTCGACTTCATGACCCGCGGCGATATAGGCCCACGCCTTTTGATTCACCTGGACGATCTTGCGTAGAACCTCCGGCCGTTTCTCCAGAATATCCTTACGCACCAGCAGACCGTATCCCGGCAAATTCAGACCGACATCGGAAAACAGGATCGCTTTCGATGGT
This sequence comes from Pseudolabrys sp., assembly GCA_019635575.1. Classification (GTDB taxonomy): domain Bacteria; phylum Pseudomonadota; class Alphaproteobacteria; order Rhizobiales; family Xanthobacteraceae; genus Pseudolabrys. Next base: position 28,158 of record JAHBZF010000038.1, read on the forward strand.
CTGGCCTTTTCCACCGTGGGTACGAAATATCCGGCAATCGTGACGATGCCATCGGCGCCGCCCGACGTGTAGGTACTGGCCAATGCCGAACCATCGACGATCACTGTCTGGAAATCGCCGCGCGCCAGACCACCTGCCTTCATGAACGGCTCGATGAAAGGACCGACAGCGCCGCCGGCGATGCTGACAAGCTTCTTGCCTTTGAAATCCGCCAGCTTGTTGATGCCGGAGTCTCGCGCCACAACGAGGCCGTTGTCGCCCTTGCGGGAGAACGCCATGATCGAAATGACCGGCAGTCCGTTCGACACCGCACTAGCCATGGACGGCAACTGCGAAAGGCCGACGTCGGCCTGCCCGGCCGCGATCTGCTGAACGGTGACGATCGAGCCCTTGCCGTCCTTGATCTCGACGTCCAGACCGGCCTCCTTGAACCAGCCTTTCTCAGCCGCGAGATGCAGGCTGGCGTGAATGCCTTCCGGATAAGCGTAGTCGAGCAGGATCGTTGCTTTCTCCTGCGCAAAAGCCGGCGCTGTCATCAGCAGGCCGCCAGCGACGCATAGTGTCGTCAGCTTGAGCTTGGTCCACATGCTCATTCCCTTTCCCGTGAATACGCTTGTTATCGTTCACCGCCGGAGATCGGTTCTCCGCCGGCCTTGCTTGCACCGCCCCGGACTGCGGCTGCTATCGCGCGATGCGATGCCTGGAGCGCCACCCCCCTCAAACGAGCTGCACCACCTGCCCGTTCGGCTCGCGGCCCCATTTCCTGTAGAGATCGAGTTTCTTGAGCGTCGGCTCGTCGCTAGCCGTAAAGAAGAAAACCGGATCGCGATCGGACGTGTTGACGTGCTCGAACCATTGCCCGCCCGGAATGGCGAGCGTGTCGAACCGGTTCCAGTCAAACCGCTCGTTGTTGACGATCGAGTGGCCGGATCCCTCAAATGGCGACACCAGCAGGCTCGCGGTCTGACGCTGCGGTCTGGTTCGCTCGCCGGGGCGCAGCATCTGCACAAAGAAGGTGATGGTCTTGAACACCGGGCCACCGGTGCTCGGATCGATATATTCAACCGTCAGCGCGTCATAGGGATCACCGTCCCAGTCCTTATGT
>JAHBZF010000039.1 GCA_019635575.1 Pseudolabrys sp.
TTCGATCTCGCGGCTGCGCAAGCTCGACGAGATGCTCTCGTCCAACGAGGCGCAGGGCTACACCAAGAAAGAGCGCCTCGATCTCACCCGCGAGCGCGACAAGCTCAACCGCTCGCTCGGCGGCATCAAGGACATGGGCGGCGTGCCGGACATGCTGTTCGTGATCGACACCAACAAGGAAGACATCGCGATCGCCGAAGCGCGTCGCCTGGGCATTCCGATCGCGGCGGTGGTCGACACCAACTGCAACCCGGACGGCATCAGCTACGTCGTTCCGGGCAACGACGACGCCGCGCGCGCCGTCTCGATGTATTGCGATCTCATCGCGCGCGCCGCGCTCGACGGCATCTCGCGCGCCCAGGGCGACGCGGGCATCGATCTCGGTGCCTCGACCAAGCCGGCGGTGGAAGAAGACGTGCCGGCGGCTGCCGGTCTCGGCTTCGAGCAGCTCTCGGGTCCGCGCGGCGTCGCCGACGACCTCAAGAAGCTGCCGGGCATCTCCGGCGCCATCGAGAAGCAGCTCAACGACCTCGGCATCTTCCACTATTCGCAGATCGCCGAATTGTCGCCGGAAGCCGCGCATAATGTCGGCGAAGAAGTCGGCCTGCCGGGCCGCGTCGATAGCTGGATCGCCAAGGCGAAGCAGCTCACCGCCGAGTGATGACAGCCGGCGCGCGGCTCGATCCGCGCGCCGCCCTTCACGGCACGCTAGACCGTATTTGCAACCCGTATTTGCGCTGACTCGTCGCGCAGAGGGATCAACCAATGGCTACGATTACAACCGAGATGATCAAGAACCTGCGCGAGTCGACTGGCGCGGGCATGATGGACTGCAAGGCCGCGCTGACCGAGGCCAAGGGCGACATGGAAGCGGCGCAGGATTGGCTGCGCAAGAAGGGCCTGTCGAAGGCCGCCAAGAAGGCCGGCCGCGTCGCCGCGGAAGGTCTGATCGGCATCGTCGTGCGTGGCACCAAGGCGGCGATGGTCGAGGTCAATTCCGAGACCGACTTCGTCGCCCGCAACGATCTGTTCCAGGGTCTCGTCAAGATGATCGCCGATGTCGCGCTCGATGCCGGCACCGATGTCGAGGCGATCAAGGCGGCGAAGGCCGGCAGCATCACTGTTGCCGAGGCGCTGTCCGACAGCATCGCCAAGATCGGCGAGAACATGACGCTGCGCCGCGCCGCCGTGCTTTCGGTCAATGCGGGCGCGGTGGGCAGCTACGTGCACAATTCGGTCGCCGACGGCCTCGGCAAGATCGGCGTGCTGGTCGCGCTCGAATCCACCGGCGACAAGGACGAACTGGCCGCGCTCGGCCGTCAGATCGCCATGCACATCGCCTCGGCCAATCCGCAGGCGCTCGATGCGGCAAGCCTCGATCCGGCGATCGTCAAGCGCGAGAAGGACGTGCTCGCCGACAAGTATCGGCAGCAGGGCAAGCCGGACAACGTGATCGACAAGATCGTCGAGTCCGGCCTCAAGACCTTCTACAAGGAAGCGACCCTGCTCGAGCAGGCGTTCATCTTCGACGACAAGAAGTCGGTCGCCCAGGCGGTCAAGGAATCTGAGGGCAAGGTCGGCGGTCCCGTGAAGATCGCCGGTTATGTGCGCTATGCTCTCGGCGAGGGAATCGAGAAGCAGGAATCCGATTTCGCCGCCGAAGTGGCTGCTGCCGCCGGGCAGGGCTGATCGTGAAGTCCGCGCCGGGCGGATTTCCGTCCGGCGCGTCCGTCCTGCTGTCGACGCGCGCGATAGGCGCATGAGAGGATCGAGAGCATGACCGAACCGGCCTATCGTCGCGTCGTCGTCAAGATTTCCGGCGAGGCGCTGGCCGCCTCCGAAGGTTTTGGCATCCATCAGCCGATCGTCGAGCGGATCGCCGCCGATCTGGTCGCCGCGTCCCGGCTCGGCATCGAGATCGCCGTGGTCGTCGGCGGCGGCAACATCTTCCGTGGCGTGCAAGTGTCCTCGCGCGGCGTGCCGCGCCCGGTCGGCGACACCATGGGCATGCTGGCGACGGTCATGAACGCGCTGGTGCTCGAAGCCGCGATCGAGCGGCAGGGCTGCGAGGCGCGCACGCTGTCGGCGCTGGTGATGCCCTCGGTCTGCGAGAGCTACAACCGGCCCCGCGCGCTCAAGCATCTCGCCAAGGGTCGGATCATCATCCTGTGCGCCGGTACCGGCAATCCGTTCTTCACCACCGACACCACCGCCGTGCTGCGCGCGGCGGAACTCGATGCCAAGGCCGTGCTCAAGGCCACCAATGTTGATGGCATCTACACCGCCGATCCAAAGAAGGATAAGGCGGCGACACGTTACGAGCGCCTGACCCATCAGGAGGCGATCGAGCGCGATCTCAAGGTGATGGACGCCGCCGCATTCGCGCTTGCTCGCGAAAACCGGATGCCTATCATCGTGTTTTCGCTCGAGGGCGGCGCCGGTGGTGCTGGCGCCATCGAAGCGGTGCTGCGCGGTGCCGGACGCTCGACCGTGGTGACGAGCTAAAGACGCGATCGCTTCGCCGCGAAGATTCTACGAGGATGATATGGCCAACGACACGCACGATCTGAACGAACTGAAACGCAAGATGCAGGCATCTGTCCAGGTGCTCAAGACCGAGCTTGCCGGTCTGCGCACCGGCCGCGCGTCGCTGCACATGCTCGATCCGGTTCAGGTTGAAGCCTACGGCTCGCACATGCCGCTCGCGCAATGCGCGACAGTGACGGTGCCGGAACCGCGCATGATCTCGGTCAACGTCTGGGACAAGTCGCTGGTGCACGCCGTCGAGAAGGCGATCGTCAATTCCAATCTCGGCTTGAGCCCGGCGACCGAAGGGCAGGTGATCCGTCTGCGCATTCCGGAGTTGAACGAGGAACGCCGCAAGGAACTGGTCAAGGTCGGCCACAAATACGCGGAGGCCGCGCGCGTCGCGATCCGCCATGTGCGCCGCGACGGCATCGACGTCGTCAAAAAGCTGGAGAAGGATCACAAGATCAGCAAGGACGATCAGGAGCGGTTCTCCGGCGAGATACAGAAGGCGACCGATCAGTCGATCGGCGAAGTCGACCAGGTGCTCGCGGCCAAGGAAAAGGAGATCCTCACCGTCTGAGGATCGGATTATCCATGTCGGATATGCCGCAGACCGAGCAGACGTCCGAAGTGCCGCGGCATGTTGCGATCATCATGGATGGCAACGGCCGCTGGGCATCGGCGCGCGGTCTGCCGCGGCTTGAGGGGCATCGCCGCGGCGTCGAGGCGCTGCGCCGCACGGTGCGCGCCGCCGGCGACCTGGGCATCGGTTATCTGACGATCTATTCGTTCAGTTCGGAAAACTGGTCGCGGCCGCAGGCCGAGATCACCGATCTGATGGGGCTGTTGCGCCGCTTCATCCGCAACGATCTCGCCGATCTGCACAAGAGCGGCGTGCGGGTGCGCGTCATTGGCGAGCGCGACGGGCTTGCGCCCGACATCGCGCGGTTGCTCACCGAAGCGGAAGAACTCACCGCGGGAAATGCCGGCCTGACCCTGATCGTCGCCTTCAACTACGGCAGCCGGCAGGAGATCGCGCGCGCGACGCGGCGGCTGCTCGATGAAGTCACCGCCGGCCGCATCGACCCGGCGCAGATCGCGCCCGAGACGATCGGCCGTTTCCTCGACGCGCCGGATGTGCCGGACCCGGATCTGATCGTGCGCACCAGCGGCGAGCAGCGCCTGTCGAATTTCCTGATGTGGCAGGCCGCCTATAGCGAACTGGTGTTCATGCCGGTGTTCTGGCCGGACTTCGACCGCGCGGCGCTGGAACAGGCGATCGCCGAATATCACCGCCGCGAACGCCGGTTCGGCGGTCTCGTCGCACGCACCGGATCGTGACCGTGAGCGATGGTTCGACGTCAACGCCTGCGGCCGTTTCCCCGGCGCGCAGCAATCTGTGGATGCGTGTCGCCGCCGCGCTGGTCCTGGTGCCGGCGGCGCTGCTCACGGCTTATCTCGGCGGCTGGATTTACGCGCTGTTCTGGACCGTTGCGTGCGCCGCCATACTGTATGAGTGGACGACGCTGGTCGGCGGACGCGACACGCGGTTGGGTTTTTGGCTGAGTTTTATCGCGGGATTGCTCGGGCTGATCGCGGCGCTGCTGCTCGGCCTTTATCTTGAACGGGTCGGTGTCGCGATCCTGTTGATCGGCCTTGGCGGATTAGGAGCTGCGATTTTCGCGCCGGCCGAACGTCGCGGCTGGATGTTTGCCGGCGTGCTCTATGCCGGTGCGCTGCTGCTCGGCACGCTGCTGCTGCGCGCCGATCCGATGCTCGGCTTCGTCGCGATGCTGCTGCTGTTCGCGGTCGTCTGGGCGACCGACATCGCCGGTTATTTCGTCGGCCGCGCGATCGGCGGTCCGAAACTCGCGCCGCGCATCAGTCCCGGCAAGACATGGTCGGGCGCGATCGGCGGCGTGGTGTTTGCGGTTGCCGCCGCGCTCGGCGTCGCTGTGCTCGCGCGATTGCCGAGTGTTGCTCCGGTCGTGGTGATTGCTGTCGCGTTATCGGTCGTGGCGCAGGCTGGCGATCTGATGGAAAGCGGGATCAAGCGCCGCTTCCACGCCAAGGATGCGGGCACGCTGATCCCCGGCCATGGCGGTGTGATGGATCGTCTTGACGGTTTCTGGGCAGCGGTGCTGCTCGCGGTTTGCATCGGCCTGATGCGCGGCGGTCTCGACGATCCCGCTCAGGGATTGTTGTTGTGGTGAGGCCATGAGCGCAACGCCCCGACACACACGCACGCCGCGCACCATCACGCTTCTGGGTGCCACGGGATCGGTCGGCGCCAGCACCATCGATCTGATCCGGCGCGAAGGCAGCGGGCTCGTGCCGCAGGTCGTCACCGCGCATCGCAATGCGACGGCGCTGGCGACACTGGCGCGCGAGGTGGGCGCGCGCGTCGCCGTCGTCGCCGATCCGTCCGCTTACGGCGATCTCAAGGATGCGCTCTCTGGTTCCGGCATCGAGGCGGCAGCGGGCGATGCCGCGCTGGTCGAGGCAGCACAGCGCCCCGCCGATCTGGTGCTGGCGGCGATCACCGGCGCGGCCGGTCTCAAGCCGACGCTGGCGGCGATCGAGCGTGGCGCGACTGTGGCGCTCGCCAACAAGGAAAGCCTCGTCTGTGCCGGCGCGCTCTTCATGCGCCGCGCGGCGGCTGCGTCGGCCACTGTGCTGCCGGTTGATTCCGAGCACAACGCGATCTTCCAGGCGCTCGGCGCCGGTCAACGCCGCGACGTGCGCCGCATCATCGTCACCGCCTCGGGGGGGCCGTTCCGCACCTGGACCGCCGAGCAAATTCGCGTCGCGACGCCGCAGCAGGCGCTACGTCATCCCAACTGGTCGATGGGGCGCAAGATCACCATCGATTCCGCGACCATGATGAACAAGGGCCTCGAAGTGATCGAGGCGCATCATCTGTTCGCGCTGACGCCGGATCAGATCGACGTGCTGGTGCATCCGCAGTCGATCGTGCACGGCATGGTCGAATTCGCGGATGGCTCGCTGGTGGCGCAGATGGGCACGACCGATATGCGGATTCCGATCGCGCATTGTCTCGCCTGGCCGGACCGCATCGCCGATGCCGCGCCGCGACTCGATCTCGTCGCGCTCGGCCGGCTCGACTTCGAGGCGCCGGACCCGCGGCGTTTCCCGGCGCTCGCTTTGGCGCGTGCCGCGCTGGAAGAGGGCGGCGCGGCACCCACCGTGCTCAACGCGGCGAACGAGATCGCGGTCGAGGCGTTTCTCGCCGGGCGGCTCAATTTCATGGGGATCGCCGGGCTGGTCGAGGAGACGCTGGCGGCTGCCGCAGCGCGCGGCATCTCGGCGGAACCCGACAGCGCCGACGCTGCTCTCGGCGTTGACCATGTTAGCAGAGAATTAGCCTTAACCCTCTTGCCCGAAATCGCCGCAAAGGCATGCTAAGGCTGAGGTACGATCGGGGCTGACCGCGAGGGGTTTATGCATTTCGACATTATGGCCGGACTCGGCGCGCTCGGCGGCGGCGTGATCGGCTATCTGGTACCGTTTCTGTTCGTTCTGACGATTGTCGTGTTCTTTCACGAGCTTGGCCACTTCCTGGTGGCCCGCTGGCGCGGCATCCGCGTGCTGACCTTCTCGATCGGCTTCGGTCCGGAACTGGTCGGCTTCAACGACCGGCACGGCACCCGCTGGAAGATTTCGGCCATCCCGCTCGGCGGCTACGTCAAGTTCCTTGGCGACGACAATGCCGCGAGCACCCCGGATCATGACGCGCTGCAGGAGATGAGCGCGGCCGACAAGAGCGAAAGCTTCTTCCACAAGCCGGTCGGTTCACGCGCGGCGGTCGTGGCCGCCGGTCCGATCGCCAATTTCATCCTCGCCATCGTGATCTTCGCCGGCATTTTCATGCTGTACGGCAAGCAGATCACCGCCGCGCGGGTCGACAGCGTCGCGCCTGGCAGCGCCGCGGCGGAGGCCGGCTTCCAGCCGGGCGATACCGTGATGTCGATCGACGGTACACGGATCGACAGTTTCTCGGAGATGCAGCGGATCGTCTCGGTCAACGCCGGACAGGCGCTCAAGATCGAGATCGACCGTGGCGGCGTGCGCCAGACGCTGACCGCGACGCCCGCTTTGAAGGAATTGAAGGATAATTTCGGCAACGTGCACCGCCTCGGCGTGCTCGGTATTTCCCGCTCGTCGGCGCCCGGCGATATTCGTACCGAGCGGGTGGGGCCGTTCAGCGCCATCGCCATGGGTGCCGGCGAAACATGGTTCGTGATCGACCGGACGCTCGCCTATATCGGCGGCGTATTCGCCGGCCGCGAGGCAGCGGACCAGGTCGGCGGCCCGATCCGAATCGCACAGGTGTCCGGGCAGGTCGCGACCGCCGGCATCGTCGCCCTGCTGCATCTCGCCGCAGTCCTCTCGGTCTCCATCGGGTTGCTCAATCTGTTCCCGATTCCGCTGCTCGATGGCGGACACCTTTTGTTCTATGCGATCGAGGCGCTGCGTGGCCGGCCCCTGTCCGAACGGGCGCAGGAAGTCGGTTTTCGCATCGGTTTGGCGATCGTTTTGATGCTGATGATCTTCGCCACCTTCAACGACATCGTGCATCTGGCCACGTCCTGACCGTGATCCGGCTTCGCCGGGCCTCGGTCGGCCTTGCCCCGGCAGCCGGGCGGCCCCGACCGGAAACCGTGACTTCAGGGCAACTTTTTGAGTGAAAAAGGAAAATCGAGCCGGAAGTTAAGGTTGCGGAGGCTCGAAAACCGGCTACAAACAGGCCATAACCGGACGGCAAGAATCCTGCGATACCAGTCCCCTGACGGGGTAAGGGCCGCCAGGGTCAAAAAGGTGCGTGACGACATGGGACTGCGGGCATGGGACTGAGTGTGCGGTTTTTGCGGTCATTGAGCGTCGCCTCGATGGTCCTGTGTGGCGTCCTGCTGGCGGCTCCGGTGGCCTTCGTTCCGGCCGGTCCGGCCTACGCCCAATCGGCATCCTCCATCGTCGTCGAAGGTAACCGCCGCGTTGAGGCGGATACCATCCGTTCCTATTTCCGGGGTGGCCGGCTCGACGCCATCAGCATCGACGAGGGCGTCAAGGCGCTCTACGCCACCGGCCTGTTCCAGGATGTGCGCGTGCGCAACGCCGGCGGCCGCGTGGTCATCTCCGTGGTCGAGAACCAGGTGATCAACCGCGTTGCCTTCGAAGGCAACAAGAAGACCAAGGACGATCAGCTCAACGCCGAAGTGCAGTCGAAGCCGCGCGGGACGCTGTCGCGCGCCACGGTGCAGGCTGACACCCAGCGCATCATCGAGATCTATCGCCGTAACGGCCGCTTCGACGTGCGCGTCGAGCCGAAGATCATCGAGCTGCCGAACAACCGCGTCGACCTCGTGTTCGAAATCAACGAAGGCGACAAGACCGGCGTCAAGGACATCGAGTTCGTCGGCAACAAGGCGTATTCGTCGTCGCGTCTGAAGGACGTGATCAAGACCTCCGAGTCGAACTGGCTCAGCTTCCTGCAGACCACCGATATCTATGATCCGGACCGCATCGAGTCCGACCGCGACCTGCTGCGCCGCTTCTACCTGAAGCGCGGCTATGCCGACGTGCGCATCGTCTCGGCGGTCGGTCAGTACGACCCGGCGAAGAAGGGCTTCATCGTCACCTTCACCATCGACGAGGGCCCGCTCTATCGCTTCGGCACCGTCGATGTCGTCTCCAACGTCCGCTCGATGGATCCGAACCTGCTGCGCTCGCGCATGGTGGCCAGCGCCGGCAGCGTCTACAACGCCGAGGCGATCGAGAAGAGCGTCGAGGGCATGACGATCGAGGCGGCCAAGCGTGGCTATGCCTTTGCTACCGTCCGTCCGAACGGCGACCGCAATTTCGCCGAGCGCAAGATCAACGTCGTGTTCGTCGTTGAAGAGGGTACCCGCGCCTATATCGAGCGCATCAATATCCGCGGCAACACCCGCACCCGCGACTACGTCATTCGCCGCGAGTTCGATATTGGCGAGGGCGATGCCTATAACCGTGCACTGATCGATCGCGCCGAGCGGCGCCTGAAGAATCTCGACTACTTCAAGACCGTCAAGATCACCAACGAGCCGGGCTCGGCGCCCGACCGCATCGTCGTCAACGTCGACGTCGAGGAAAAGGCGACCGGCGAGTTCTCGATTTCCGGCGGCTACTCGACCGCGGACGGCGTGCTTGCGGAAGTGGCGGTGGCGGAGCGCAACCTGCTCGGCCGCGGCCAGTATGCGCGCGCTTCGGTGAGCTATGGTCAGTATTCGCGCGGCGTCGAACTGTCGTTCGCCGAGCCTTACTTCCTCGGCTACCGCCTCGGTTTCGGCACGGACCTGTTCTACAAGCGGACGCTGGCGACGAACTACGTCTCGTACAATACCGAAACTGCAGGTGCGAATCTGCGGCTCGGCGTGGCGCTGACGGAAGAGCTTTCCGTCCAGTTGCGTTACTCGCTGTTCCGCCGCACCATTACGTTGCCGAGCTATTATAACGATTGCGCCGTTCCGGTTACTGTTCCCGCGAGTGCCGCGCCTTATCCGTGCTATGGCAATGGCGAAGCTTCGTTGCCTGTTCGCGCAGATTTGGCCCGTGGCGCCGCGCTGACCTCTGCAATCGGCTACACCGTCGCTTACAACACCCTCGACAACAACAAGAACCCGACCAACGGTCTGTTGATCGAAGGCCGGCAGGACTTCGCGGGCGTCGGCGGCGACGTCAACTTCATCAAGACCACCGGTGACGTTCGCAACTATTACGAGGTGTTCCCGGATGTGGTCAGCGTGATCCACCTGCAGGCCGGCCATCTGGCGGGCTGGGGCAGCAAGGATCTGCGCATGCTCGACCACTTCCAGCTTGGTCCGACGCTGGTGCGCGGCTTCGAGCCGGCTGGCATCGGCCCGCGTGACATCACGCCCGGCACCACCAACGATGCGCTCGGCGGCACGATGTACTGGGGTGCGTCGGTCGAAATGCAGACGCCGCTGTACTTCCTGCCGAAGGAAGTCGGTATCAAGGCCGCGGTGTTCGCCGACGCCGGCTCGCTCTGGGGCTACAAGGGCGCGACGACCTATATCGGGTCGCCGGGTGAGCAGTTCCTGTTCGACGATAGCAACACGATCCGCTCCTCGGTCGGCGGCAGTCTGATCTGGGATTCGCCGTTCGGTCCGCTGCGCTTCGACATCGCCTATGCCCTGACCAAGGGCAAATACGACCGGACGCAGATCTTCCGCTTCGGCGGCGGTACCAAGTTCTGATCGTTACGATCGAACGACACAGACAGGCGGCGCCGCATCGGGCGCCGCCACGGTTTTAGGCCGATGACCGAGCCGCTGTTTCTCAGGCAATCCCGCGGACTGTCGGTGGCCGAGATCGCCGCGCTGACGGGCGCGCAATTGCCGGCCGGATCGCCGCAGAACCTGCCGAATGACCGGTTGATCCGTGACATCGCCACGCTCGATCAGGCTGGTCCGTCGGATATCACCTTCATCGACAATTCCAAGTATCTCGGCCAACTCGCCGCGACGCGCGCGGGCGCTTGCCTCGCATCCGAGCGGTTCGCGGGCGAGGTGCCGGCCGGCATCGTCGTGCTGCGCAGCCCGGCTCCGTATCGTGCGCTGGTGGCTGTCGCCAGCGCATTGTTTCCCGACGCATTGCGGCCGCGCTCGCTCACCGACAACACCGGTGTGTCGCCGCGCGCCACGATCGATGCGAGTGCGCGGCTTGAAGACGATATCGTCATCGACGCCGGCGCCGTGATCGGTCCGCGCGTCGAGATCGGCTCGGGGACGGTGATCGGCGCCAATGCCGTGATCGGCGCCGATGTGCGGATCGGCCGCGATTGCGCCATCGGCCCGGCCGCATCGCTCAGTCACGCACTGGTCGGCGATCGGGTGATCATGCACGGCGGCGTGCGCATCGGGCAGGACGGCTTCGGCTACCTGCCTGGCCCCAAAGGGCATCAGAAGGTGCCGCAGGTCGGCCGCGTCATCGTCCAGAACGACGTCGAAATCGGCGCCAACACCACCATCGACCGCGGCGCGATGCGCGACACGGTGATCGGCGAGGGCAGCAAGATCGACAATCTGGTTCAGATCGGACACAACGTCACGCTCGGACGGCATTGCATCATCGTGTCGCAAACCGGCATTTCCGGCAGCACCGTGCTGGGCGATTATGTCGTGATGGGCGGCCAGGTCGGCGTTGGCGACCATCTTACTGTCGGCGATGGAGCACAGATCGGCGCACGCGGCGGCGTCATGTCGAATGTTCCTGCCGGCGCGCGCTGGGCGGGCATGCCGGCCGAACCGGGCCGGGACTGGCTGCGCGGCGTCGCCAAATTGCGGCAACTGACGCGCAAGAACGCAAAAGGCGAACAGGGAGCGGAAGAATGACGGGCACCATCGAGGCAGTCGGCATCCACGAAATTCTGCGCGCGCTGCCGCACCGCTATCCGTTCCTGATGGTGGACCGCATCACCCAGATCAACGGCGAGCAGAGTGCCGTCGGCATCAAGAACTGCACCATCAACGAGCCGCATTTCATGGGGCATTTCCCCAACAATCCGGTGATGCCGGGCGTGCTGCTGCTCGAAGGCATGGCGCAGACCTGCGGCGTGCTGTGCATTCTGGCGTCAGGCAAGACCGCCGCGCCGTTCGTTTATTTCATGACCATCGACCAGGCGAAATTCCGCCGGCCGGTGCTGCCGGGCGACACCGTCGAGTTTCATGTCCAGTTGCTCAAGCGGCGCAAGGACATGTGGTGGTACCGCGGCGAGGCCAAGGTCGGTGGTGAGTTGTGCGCCGAGGGTAATCTCGGCGCGATGATGCGGATGGAATGAAACGCCGATGGGCATGATCGACGACACCGCGCGGATCGCGTCCGGCGCCGAGATCGGCACCGGCGTGTCGATCGGTCCCTATTGCGTGGTCGGCCCGCATGTCCGACTCGGCGACAACTGCCGCCTCGAGGCGCATGTGCATATCGCCGGCCACACCACCGTCGGCGCCGGCACGAAAATTCAACCGTTCGCATCGCTCGGCTCGCCGCCACAGTCGACCGGCTACAAGGGCGGCCCGACGCGTCTCGAGATCGGCGAGAACTGCGACATCCGCGAACATGTAACGATGAATACCGGCACCGAGTCCGGCGGCAACGTGACGCGCGTTGGCGATCGTTGTCTGTTCATGGTCGGCTCTCATGTCGGCCACGACTGCATCGTCGGCTCGCAGGTGACGCTCGCCAACAATGCGCTGCTTGGCGGCCATGTCGAGGTCGGTGACAACACCTTCATGGGCGGCGGCTCGGCGGTGCATCAATTCACGCGGATCGGCGAGGGCGTGATGGTGTCCGGCGTCGGCGGTGTCGCCGCGGACGTGCTGCCATTCGCTCTGGTGTTTGGCCATCGTGGTTATCTCGGTGGTCTCAATGTCGTTGGCCTCAAGCGCCGCGGCGCCAGCCGCGCCGACATGCACCGCCTGCGGGCGGTGTATCGCCTGCTGTTCTCCGGCGAGGGATCGATGCAGGCGCGTATCGATCAGGTGATCGCGACCTATAGTGACGATCCCATCGCTGGCAGGATCGCGGCGTTTCTGCGCGGACAGGGCCGCCGGCCACTGATGAAGCCCGGCCGGAAAGCCGGCCGCGAAAGGGCCGAACCGGACGAGGACGAATGAGCGCGCCGCGGCAGCAACCGCTCGCTCAAGGTCCACAAATGTCGGACCCGCTCGCCATTGTTTGCGGCGGTGGCTCGCTGCCGTTCGCCGTCGCCGATGCGGCGATCGCGCGCGGCCGTCGCGCGGTGCTGTATCCGTTGCAGGGTCTTGTCGATCCGGCGCGGCTCGCCGCCTATCGACATCACTGGATCAGGCTCGGTCAGTTCGGCCGTTTCCGCCGGTTGCTGGCCGAGGAGGATTGCCGCGACGTCGTGTTCATCGGTTCGCTGGTGCGGCCCGGCTGGCGCGACATGCGCTTCGATCTCGGCATGGTGGCTATGCTGCCGACCATCGTCCGCGCGTTTCGCGGTGGCGACGATAAGCTGCTCACCGCCATGGGCCGGGTGATGGAAGAGGCAGGCTTGCGGCCGCTCGGCGCGCATGAGGTCGCCCCGGAAATTCTGGTCCCGCAAGGCGTGCTCGGCGGGGTCGCGCCGCGCGAGAGCGACCGCGCCGACATCGCCACGGCGCTGGATTTTCTGGCCGTGACCGGCCGCTTCGATATGGGGCAGGCGGTCGTCGTCGCCGACCAGCAGGTGTTGGGCGTTGAAGCTGCCGAAGGCACCGACGCCTTGCTGGCGCGGATCGCACAATTGCGCGCCAACCGCCGCATCCGTCTGCCGCACGGCACCGGTGTGCTGGTGAAAGCGCCGAAGCCGCAGCAGGATCGCCGCTTCGATCTGCCGTCGATCGGGCCGCGCACCATCGAGGGCGTGGCCCAGGCCGGCCTCGCCGGTCTCGCGGTCGTTGCCGGCGAAACGGTAGTGGCCGATCCGGACGATGTGGTCACGGCCGCCGACAAGCATGGCGTGTTCGCCATCGGCGTTCCGGCCGGATCGATCCCGTGAGCGAGACGCCGCTGCATGTCTTTCTTGTCGCCGGTGAGGAGTCGGGCGACCGGCTCGGCGGCGCGCTGATGCGCGCGTTGCGCGAGGCAACCGGCGGCGCGGTGCGCTTTTCCGGTGTCGGCGGCCGCGACATGACCGAGGCCGGATTGCGCAGCCTGTTTCCGCTCGGTGACCTCGCCATCGTCGGCATTACCTCGATCCCGCGCCGGCTGCCGCAACTGCTGCGGCGGATCCGCGAGACCGCCGATGCGGCGATCGCCGCGCAGCCGGACGTGCTCGTCATCATCGACAGCCCGGAATTCACCCATCGCGTCGCGCGCCGGGTGCGGGCGAAAGCGCCTGAAATGCTGATCGTCGATTACGTCTGCCCCTCGGTCTGGGCGTGGCGGCCGTGGCGGGCGCGGGCGATGCGGCGCTATGTGGATCACGTGCTGGCCTTGCTGCCGTTCGAGCCGAAGGCGCTGCGGGAGCTGGGCGGCCCGCCGGCGAGCTTCGTCGGCCATCCGATCGCCGACCGGGTCGCGGAAATTCGCCCGGATGCCACCGAGGCAACCCGCCGCGAGGCGCCGCCGCCGGTGCTGCTGGTGATGCCCGGCAGCCGCTCCGGCGAATTGAATTTCATGCTGCCGGTGTTCGGCGAGACGGTGACGCGGCTGCAGCGGTCGATCCCGGACATCGACGTGGCGGTGCTGGCGGTGCCGCATCTCGCCCGCCGGGTCCGGGCGGCGGTTACAACCTGGCCGGTTCCGGTGCGCGTTCTGGTTGAGCCGGGTGAGAGGAACGAGGCGATGCGGACTGCCCGCGCGGCACTCGTGAAGTCTGGGACCGGCACGCTGGAGCTGGCGGTCGCCGGGGTGCCGATGGTGGCTGCCTACAAAGTGGGCCGGGTCGAGGAGATGGTCGCCCGGCTGTTGATCCGCACCTCGTCCTTCATCCTCGCTAATCTGGTGCTGGGCGAGCGTGCCGTCCCCGAACTGCTGCAGGGGGACTGCACCTCGGACAAGCTCGCCGCCGCGCTGCTGCCGCTGTTGCGGGAGACGCCGGACCGACAGGCGCAGCTTGCCGCCTTCGCCCGGCTCGACACGATCATGCAGATCGGAACCCTGTCGCCGAGCCGTAGCGCCGCCGCGCGTGTGCTGGCGTTAGCCAAAGCACACCAGCCCCGCTAAAGCAGGGTGGCGCCGGGGCAGAGTCGCGCATAAGATGCCAATCACATCAACCGGATAGATCGTTTGCCAGTGTCCCTCCCGCCGATCGCCGCGATCACCGGTGTTCACGGCTATGTGCCGCCCGATGTCCTCACCAATGCGCAACTCGCGCAGATGGTGGACACCACCGATGCCTGGATCACCGAGCGCACCGGTATCAGGGAGCGGCACATTCTCAAGGGCGAGGGCAAAGGTACCTCGCATATGGGCGCCGAGGCCGTGCGCGGCCTGCTCAAGAAAACCGGCACCGATCCGTCCGAGGTGGAACTGCTGATCTGCGCCACCACGACACCGGATTTCGTGCATCCCTGCACGGCGAACCTGATCTGCGACATGGTCGGCATCCGCGAGATCGGCTCGTTCGACGTTTCCGCGGCGTGCTCCGGATTCATCTATGCGCTGACGGTCGGCCGCCAGTTCATCGCCGCCGGCACCTACAAGAAGGTCGTCGTGGTCGGCGCCGACAAGATGTCGGCGATCATCGATTACACCGACCGCGCCACCTGCGTGTTGTTCGGCGATGGCGCCGCCGCCGTGCTGCTCGAACCGAGCACCAACGGCTACGGCATCCTCGATACCGTGGTCCGCTCCGACGGCTCGGGCATGAAGCATCTGCACCAGAAGGCCGGCGGCAGCCGCATGCCGCCCACCGCCGAGACGGTCGCGAAGCGTCTGCACTCCGTCTACCAGGAGGGCAACCACGTCTATAAGTTCGCGGTCTCGCGCATGGCGGAAGTCACCCACGAGATCATGTCACGCAACAATCTGCGTGCCGAGATGATCGACTGGGTGGTGCCGCATCAGGCGAACATCCGCATCATCGAGACCACCGCGCAGAAGATCGGCCTGCCGATGGACAAGGTGATGCTCACCATCCAGAAATACGGCAACACCACCGCAGCGACGATCCCGCTGTGCCTGTGGGACTACGAGAGCAAGCTCAGGGAAGGCGACAGGTTGATGTTCGCCGCCTTCGGCGGCGGTTTCACCTGGGGCGGCGCCTACGTCACCTGGGCTTACGATGGTGCCGCGGCGGCGGCAAAAAAAGCCGCCTGACGCCGCGGTCAAAGTTTCTCCGGTCAATCGATCTTCGCGCCCGACTGCTCGACCGCCTTGCCCCAGCGTGGCAATTCGGCGGCGATGAAATCGGCGAACTCCTTGGACGAGGTTGGCGACGGCTCGGCGCCCTTCTTGAGCAGATCGTCGCGCAGGCCGGGGTCGGTGAGCGCCTTGCGTGCCGCCGCGTTCCAGGTGTCGACAATCTCGCGCGGCGTGCCTTTTGGCGCGAACAGGCCGTCCCATGCCGTCACCACGAAATTCGGCACGATGGTTTCCGACACCGTGGGGATATCCGGCGCGAGCGGCCAGCGTTTCGCCGTGGTCACGGCGAGGCCGCGTAGCTGGCCTTGCTGCACGTTGCCGAACACGCTCGGCATGATCTCGATCATCATCTGCACCTGACCGGCAAGCAGATCGATCTTGGCCGGTCCGCCGCCGCGATACGGAACGTGCACGTAATTGACGCCGGTCGCGGCGCGGAACATCTCCTGTGCCAGATGCGAGGTGGTGCCGTTGCCGGCGGAGGCGACGTTCACCTTGCCGGGATTGGCCTTGAGATACGCGAGCAGTTCCTGCGCGGTCTTCGCCGGTACCGACGGATTGACCACCACCAGCAGCGCGATCTGCGTGAAGCGCGAGATCGGCTCGAAATCCTTGATCGCATCGAAACCGGGGCGCTTGTAGAGCGTCTGGTTGATGCCGTGCGTGCCGTTGGTGCCGTAGTTGAGGGTATATCCGTCCGGTGTCGCGCGCGCCGCCGCTTCGGTGCCGATATTGCCGCCGGCGCCGGCGCGGTTCTCGATCACCAGCGTCCATCCGGTCTGCTCGGCGATCTTGTTGAGCACGGCGCGAGCGAGAATGTCGCCGCCGCCGCCGGCCGCGAACGGCACGATGATCCGCACTGGCTTGTCCGGATAGGCAGCCAGAGCCGGTTGCAGCGTCACGCCGGCGAACACGAAACCGCCGGTCAACAGGGCGCAAAGCGCCCGCAGAATTTGTCGCATTGTTTCCCCGCTATCGTTTTGTCGTTGAAAACCGCCGCGTCGTTGCGCGCGGCGGGCCGTCTCGGAGATCGTGAAGGTTCTCAGTGGCCGCCGCAGCAACTACCGTTGTGCGTATGGCCGTGCGCGATCGGCTGCGGCTTCTGTCCCGCCGCGATCGCATGGGCGCCCGGCCCGCCGCCCCATACGCCGTATTTGTCGTGGCAGGCGCTCGGATCGCCGCCGACCATCGGCATGAACAGGTGATGGAATTCGCGGCAGATGGTGAGCTCGGCATTGACCCACTTCATCGGGTCTTTCGCATAATGCTCCCAATAGTCGCCGGCCATGTTCACGCCGGGCACCGCCGGAATCCAGCTTTCCTGCAGCCAGAGGTCCGCTCCGCCATGCTTGTCGGCAAGCTTGCGGATTTCCGGATCGTCGAGCGCCAAGAGCCGGCCGTTCTCGATCAGCGTCTCGTTGTCGCCTTCGCGTTCGAGCCGCACCGTCGGGAAATAGAGATGCAGATGCCAGTGACCGACCGGCAAACCGGCTTTCGCCGCGCGCCGCTCGTTCATGCTGGAGATGATGGTGCCGAAGCCGATATGGATCACGCCGGAGCGCACGCGCTCATAGAGGCAGTTGATCCAGCCCGACGGGAATCCGAGCCGCGGCCGATGGATGTGCGGATTGGTGCCGATCGAGGCTTCCCACCAGTAGAACAGACCCTTGCCGGGGAAACCCGGATAGGTGAGGTGGTCGGTCTCGGCCTTGAGCTTGCGCAGCTTCTCGCCGAACTCGCCGCCGGCATTGATCTCGACGATGCGGCTGCCTTCTATCACGAGTTGCGTCCAGTCCACCGGCGAGATGTGATTGGTGGTGCCGGCGATGACGCCGTTGCCGTCTTCCTTGCCTGCGAGATAGACCCACGGCTTGCCGAGCACATGGCCCGGCAGATAGGTGCGGCCGAAGCCTTCATTGCCAGTCCAGGTGTCGTGCACCAGATCGGGATTGAGGAATTCGCGTTTGCGATCGTAGTAGCCGTCGTGATTGGTGTATTCGACGTCGGTGCCTTCCGGATCGGTGATGCGAACGCGCTTGGCGGTGAGGATTCGCTTCCACGTCCACAGGTCGATTGCCTGCAACAGCTCGTAGGGCATCAGATGCGCGGGCGAGGCGAGGATTTCCGGCGTGATGAACGGCATCCGCTGGATCTTCATGTCGGTGTCGACCAGCACCGGGCCGCCATATCCCCACAGCAGCTTGTCGAACTTGCCCTCCTTGGACATCACGTCCCACTGGTCCATCCATTCGGCCAGTTCCTTGGTGCGGTAGAGGTAGTATTCGACTTCGTCGGCGCCGGTCCATTGCCGCACCGGGCCTTTGTCGATGTACAGCAGTTCGTATTTGCAGCCGTATTTTTCCAGGATGCGCTTGCACGCCTCGATCACCATCGGGTCGTGCCAGTTGTCGACGCGAAGCTGGATGCGTTCGCCCGCTTTCAGATCCCAGCAGGCGTGCAGGCCCTGATTGTACGGACGCCGCGCCACCACATCGAGGTAGGGCATCAACTGATCGACGCTCGACACCGTGGTGTAAGGCGGACAGCGCGGTTTGCGGGAGCCGATCAGCGGCGGGGCGTCGAAACGTGGAAACGAGGTGGGAAGACCCGGCCGGCCGGCGTGTTGCAACATCGGTTTGCTCCCGCGTGACAAGATGAGCTAGATTAAAAGTGCATGCAAAATACCCGTAACGTCAAGCGTACAATGCCGAATAGTGCCTTTTCAGGGCAAAACGGCATGCAATTTGAAGGCGAGGACGACGATGCCTCCGCCGATTCGCAGCTCGACCGCGCCACCGAGCGGCTGCGCCATCTGGTGCTGACCGGCACCTTTCCGCTCGACGAGAAGCTGGCCGAAGCCCGCGTCGCCGAATTGCTGGCTGTCTCGCGCACACCGGCGCGGCTCGCCATGGCGGCGCTGGAGCGCGACGGTCTGCTGGTGCGGTTGCCGCGGCGTGGTTTCCGCGTGCGCAGCGTCAGCCTTGCCGAAGTGGTCGAGGCAATCGAGGTGCGCGGCGAACTCGAAGCCGTCGCCGCCCGCGCCATCGTCGAGCGCGGTCTGAGCGATGCCTCGCGCGACGCGCTGCGCGATGCGGTCGCGCGCGGCGATGCAATCCTGTCGGACGGTGCGTTCGATGCGGAGCGGCGGCGCGCCTGGTGCGCGCTCAACGACGATTTCCACCGCGCGCTGGTCGCCGCCTGCGGCATGCGGCCGCTCGCCGCCGCTTATCATCAGGTCAATCTGGTGCCGATGGCCGCGCCGCGCGACACCATCTTCAATGTCGCGGAGCCTGAATTGCTGTTGCGGCAGTTGACGGTGGCGCAGGACGATCACCGGCGCATCGTCGCGGCGCTGGAAGCAGGGCAGGCGACGCGC
Source organism: Pseudolabrys sp. (assembly GCA_019635575.1). Classification (GTDB taxonomy): domain Bacteria; phylum Pseudomonadota; class Alphaproteobacteria; order Rhizobiales; family Xanthobacteraceae; genus Pseudolabrys. Next base: position 18,794 of record JAHBZF010000039.1, read on the forward strand.
GCCGCCGGCTTGATCCGCGAGCACGCTTACCGCAGCGGCGAGAACAAGCGGCGCAATTTCCCGCATGTCGACATGCGGACCATGATCATGGAAACGCCCGGCATCGCACTGGTGCGATAGCCGGGCGATCACTTGGCTAGTATCGCTTGTCGTCAGGCTGCCGCGGCAGCCTGTGCGGCAATCAGGTGCTTGCGGAAGAACGGCCCGAGCACCGACACGGCCTCGGCGACAAAGGACTTTCCGTCATACAGGTCCATGTGGTTCGCGCCGTTCACCACATGCAGCGTCTTGTCGGCGCTGGCGGCGCGCTTAAGCAGATCGTCGCTCATCCACTTGCTGCCGGCCTTGCTGCCGGCGACGATCAGTAGCGGCTGCGTCAGATAGACGTCGGCCATGCGATAAGCGTCGTAGGGGATGATCTGCGTGAGGCTGCGTGCGGTCGCATAGCCCGGAGCGGTTGGCCATTCGGCGCGCGGCGTGTGGTAATACTCCCAAGCCTGCCGCAGTTCCTCATTGGGCGCGTCCTTTTCCGTCAACGGGGCGAGCGGGATCGTCGCGATCTGGGCGCCGCTGGCATCCGACGTGCGTGCCGCCGAGCCAGCATCGAGCGCCGGCATCGCATCGGCGGATTTGATGTTGTTGTCCCAGCCGTTGCGGAACATGGAGCCGATATTGACGGCGCTGACGGTGCCCACCGCTTTGATGCGCCGGTCGTTGATCGCCGCATTGGCGGTGTAACCCGCGCCGGCGCAGATGCCCATGGCCCCGATGCGATCCTTGTCGACATAGGCAAGCGTTGTCAGATAGTCGATCGCCGCGCTCACGTCCTCCGTGCGCACATGCGGGTTTTCGAGTTGCCGCGGTGTGCCGGTGCTCTCGCCCTGATAGGAAGCGTCATAGGCGATCGTGACGAAGCCGGCCTCGGCGAGTTTCGCCGCATAGGTGCCGGCGGTCTGTTCCTTCACGCCGCCGCCGGGATGCGAGACGACGATCGCGGGATAGCGGCGGTTCGCATCGAAGCCCGGCGGAACATTGCCGACTGCCGAGATCGTGATGGCCGGATTGTTGGTATTGGTGAAGCTGACTTTGCTCATGCTGCACTCCCTTCAAAACGATCAGTGGGCTTGTGGATCATTGGGCTTGCGGACGGGCCGCATCGGCCCCGTTGGTGATGAAGGAAATCTAGGTCGTTCCGGTCTGATTGATAATCTGCTAGAATAGCTAGAACTTATAACCTGAGTGATAAATGCGCCCGGATGAGATGGCGGACCTGACGGCCTTTCTTGCCGTCGCCGAGGAAAAGAGTTTCACCCGCGCGGCGGCGAAGCTCGGCCTGTCGCAATCGGCTTTGAGCCAGATCGTGCGGCGCGCGGAAACGCGGCTCGGCGTGCCGCTCCTGGCGCGGACCACCCGCAGCGTCGCTCCGACCGAGGCAGGCGAGCGGCTGATCCGCTCGCTGGCGCCGATGCTGAACGATCTTGATTCACGGATCGCGGAACTCGGGGATTTTCGCGAGAAGCCCGCCGGCCGCGTCCGCATCACCACGGTCGAGCACGCCGCCAGAACCGTCATCCGCCCCGCGCTGGCGAAGCTGCTGCCACTCTACCCCGACATCAAGGTCGAGGTGATCGTCGACTACGGCCTGACCGATATTGTCGCTGATCGCTTCGATGCCGGCGTCCGCCTCGGCGAGCAGGTGGCGAAGGACATGATCGCGATGCGCATCAGCCGGGATATTCCGATGGCGATCGTCGGCGCGCCGCGCTATTTCCGCCGGCATCCGGCGCCGTCGGCGCCATCCGAACTGGTCGTTCATCGCGGCATCAATCTGCGGCTGCCGAGCTCGGATACGCTCAACGCCTGGCGGTTCGTCCAACGCGGACGCGAGACCCGCGTGCGTGTCGACGGTCCGCTCGTCTTCAACACCATCGAGCTGATCCTGGATGCGGCGTTGGACGGGCTAGGTCTCGCCTATTTGCCGCTCGATCAGGTGCAGGGCCACATCAAGGCCAAGCGGCTGCGACAGGTGTTGAGTGAGGCGACGCCCCCGTTGCCCGGATATCATCTCTATTATCCAAGCCGCCGGCATTCCTCACCGGCCTTCACGCTGCTGCTGGATGCGTTGCGCTATCGGCTGGCGTGACGGCAAACACAAAACAAAAGCCCCGGCGCGAGGCCGGGGCTTTTTCGTCTGAAACCGGGTCCGCTTACTTGCGGCGCGAGATCGGTACGTAATCCCGCTGCGTCGCGCCGGTGTAGAGCTGACGCGGCCGGCCGATCTTCTGGCTCGGATCCTCGATCATTTCCTTCCACTGGGCGATCCAGCCGACCGTGCGGGCCACCGCAAACAGCACGGTGAACATGCTGACCGGGAAGCCCATCGCCTTGAGCGTGATACCCGAATAGAAGTCGATATTCGGATAGAGCTTTTTCTCGACGAAATATTCGTCGTGCAGCGCGATCTTCTCGAGCTCCAGCGCGACGTCGAGCAGCGGATCGTCCTTGATGCCGAGTTCGTTCAAGACCTCGTGGCAGGTCTTCTGCATGATCTTGGCGCGCGGATCGTAGTTCTTGTAGACGCGGTGGCCGAAGCCCATGAGGCGGAACGGATCGTTCTTGTCCTTCGCGCGCTTGATGAATTCCGGAATGCGGTCGACCGTGCCGATCTCGGCGAGCATCTTGAGCGCGGCTTCGTTCGCGCCGCCATGCGCGGGCCCCCACAGGCAGGCGATGCCGGCGGCGATGCAGGCGAACGGGTTGGCGCCCGACGAGCCGGCGAGACGCACGGTCGAGGTCGAGGCGTTCTGCTCATGGTCGGCGTGCAGGATGAAGATGCGGTCCATCGCGCGCGCCAGGACCGGATTGACCTTGTATTCCTCGCACGGCACCGCGAAGCACATGCGCAGGAAGTTCGACGCGTAGTCGAGGTCGTTCTTCGGATACACGAACGGCTGACCGATATTGTACTTGTAGGCCATCGCCGCCAGCGTCGGCATCTTCGCAATCATGCGGATCGACGCGATCATGCGCTGTTGCGGGTCCGAGATGTCGGTGGAGTCGTGGTAGAAGGCCGCCAGCGCGCCGACAGAGCCGCACATCACCGCCATCGGGTGCGCGTCGCGGCGGAAGCCCTGGAAGAACCGGCTCATCTGCTCATGCACCATGGTGTGGCGCGTGACGCGGTAGTCGAAATCGGACTTCTGGGTCGGGGTCGGCAGCTCCCCGTAGAGCAGGAGATAGCAGGTCTCGAGAAAATCGCCGTGCTCGGCGAGCTGCTCGATCGGATAGCCGCGATACAGCAGGATGCCTTCGTCGCCGTCGATATAGGTGATCTTCGACTCGCAGCTTGCGGTCGAGGTGAACCCCGGATCGTAGGTGAAGATGCCGGCCTGGCCGTACAGCTTGGAGATGTCGACGACATCCGGGCCGATTGTTCCCTCGTAGACCGGGAAATCGTAGTTCTTGTTGCCGACGGTCAGCGTCGAGGATTTGTTGTTGGTTGTCTTGGCATCCATGATACGGCCCTCACTGTGCGCTGTGGCGTAACCTATCCATGGGGGCGCTGCAAGATGCGCCAGCATGCCCGCTGCCTGCGAAATAGGCATGCAGGATCAAGGGGTTTTGCATCCCTCGCGGTGCAAAAGCGGCGGATCGGAGGGCTCGTCAGCCGGCCTGCTGGCGCAGCCGCGCGAGACTCTCGTCCTTCCCGAGGACCGCGAGCACGTCGAAGATTGGCGGCGAGGTGACGCGCCCGGTGAGCGCGGCCCGCAGCGGCTGGGCGATGGCGCCGAGCTTGAGGCCCTTCTGCTCGGCGAAGCTGCGCACGGCAGCCTCGGTCGCGCCGGCGGTCCAGTCGGCGTTGGCCTCGAACGACGGCAAAATCTCGGCGATCACCGTCCGCGCCTCGGCGGTGAGAATCGCCTTCGCCTTGTCGTCGAGATCGAGCGGCAGCGATGCCCAGATGAACCGGGTGCCGTCGAACAGGTCGAGCAGGGTCTTGGCGCGCTCTTTCAGCCCCGGCATCGCGGCGATCAGCTTGTCGCGCAGCGTCGGGCTCCATTTCGCCGCCAGCGCCTCGCCGCCCGCGATGTGGGGCAGGAGGCGGTGCAACTCGTCCACCAGTTCGGCGTCCGGGGTGTTGCGCATATAGAGGCCGTTGAGGTTCTCCAGCTTGGCGAAGTCGAACCGGGCCGGCGAGCGGCCGACCTGCGGCAGGTCGAACGCCGCGATCATCTCCTGCGTCGAGAACACCTCCTGGTCGCCGTGCGACCAGCCGAGCCGGACCAGATAGTTGCGCAGCGCGGCGGGCAGGTAGCCCATATTGCGGTAGGCATCGACGCCAAGCGCGCCGTGACGCTTCGACAGCTTGGAGCCGTCCGGCCCGTGGATCAGCGGGATATGCGCCATCGACGGCACGGTCCAGCCCATCGCCTGATAGATCTGGGTCTGGCGCGCGGCATTGTTGAGATGGTCGTCGCCGCGAATGATGTGGGTGACGCCCATGTCGTGGTCGTCGACCACGACCGCGAGCATGTAGGTCGGCGTGCCGTCGGAGCGCAGCAGCACGAAATCGTCGAGGTTTTCGTTCTGCCAGGCGACCCGGCCCTGGACCTGATCCTCGACCACGGTCTCGCCGGTCTGCGGCGCCTTGAGCCGGATCACCGGCTTCACCCCGGCCGGGGCATCGCCCGGATCGCGGTCGCGCCAGCGGCCGTCATAGAGCTTGGCCCGGCCTTCGGCGCGGGCGGCCTCGCGCATCGCCGTGAGTTCCTCGGGCGAGGCGTAGCAGCGATAGGCGTGGCCGCCGGCCAGCAGCGCCTCGGCGACCTCGCGGTGCCGCGCCGCGCGGGCGAACTGGTAGACCACGTCGCCGTCCCAGGTGATGCCGAGCCAGCGCAGGCCCTCGATGATCGCGTCGATCGCCTGCTGCGTCGAGCGCTCGCGGTCGGTGTCCTCGATCCGCAGCAGCATCTTGCCGCCGCGGCCCCGGCTGTAGAGCCAGTTGAACAGCGCGGTCCGCGCCCCTCCGATGTGGAGAAAGCCGGTCGGCGAGGGCGCGAAACGGGTTACGACAGGTGCTTGCATGGGGGCGTCGGCGGGAGCTTGCATCGGCGGGCATGTACCACACTTGCCATGTGCGGAGTCACGTCAAAATACGGAGGCCGCTGCCGTGGCGGAGCGCCGCAAGGGCCATGGTCCCTGGTCTGGCTGCTTGGCGTACCGCTTGGCCTCGCCGCCGGATTTTGGCAGATAGGCCGCAACGGCGAGACGTGAGGTTTGAAGCAGGAATGACCGAAGAGACCCCCGAGGCGCGCGATTTCATCCGCGACATCGTGCAGGCCGACCTCGTTGCCGGCACGCACAAGTCCGTCGTGACCCGGTTTCCGCCGGAGCCGAACGGCTATCTGCATATCGGTCACGCCAAGTCGATCTGCCTGAATTTCGGCATCGCGCAGGAGTTCGGCGGCCGCTGCCATCTGCGTTTCGACGACACCAACCCGGCCAAGGAAGAGCAGGAATATATCGACGCCATCAAGGACGACGTGCACTGGCTCGGCTTCGACTGGGGCACGAACCTGCACCACGCCTCCGACTATTTCGAGCAGCTCTATCTCTGGGCCGAGAAGCTGATCCAGGACGGCAAAGCCTATGTCGACGACCAGACCGCCGACGAGATCCGTGCCACCCGCGGCACGCTGACGGAAGCCGGCACCAACAGCCCGTTCCGCACCCGCTCGATCGACGAGAACCTCGATCTGTTCCGGCGCATGCGCGCCGGCGAGTTTCCCGACGGCACCCGCGTGCTGCGCGCCAAGATCGATATGGCGTCCGGCAACATCAATCTGCGCGACCCGGTCATGTACCGCATCCTGCATGCGCCGCATCCGCGCACCGGCACGGCGTGGAAGATCTATCCGAGCTACGACTTCGCCCACGGCCAGTCGGACGCGATCGAGACCATCACCCATTCGGTCTGCACGCTGGAATTCGCCGATCACCGGCCGCTCTATGATTGGTTCATCGAGCATCTGCCGGTGCCGTCGCGCCCGCGTCAGTACGAATTCGCGCGGCTGAACCTCACCCACACCGTGCTGTCGAAGCGCGTGCTCACCGCGCTCGTGAAGGGCGGCCACGTCGCCGGCTGGGACGATCCGCGCATGCCGACGCTCGCCGGATTTCGCCGTCGTGGCGTGCCGCCGGAGGCGATCCGCGATTTCATCAAGCGCGTCGGCGTCGCCAAGTCGAACAGCGTGGTCGAGGCGGGGATGCTCGATTTCTCGATTCGCGAGGCGCTTAACCGCGCCGCGCCGCGCCGCATGGCGGTGCTGCGACCGCTCAAGGTGGTGATCGAGAACTATCCGGAGGGCAAGACCGAAACGCTTGAGGCGGTGAACCATCCCGACGACGCTTCGCTCGGCACGCGGCAGGTCACGTTCGGCCGCGAACTCTATGTCGAGCACGACGACTTCATGGAAAATCCGCCGAAGAAGTTCTTCCGGCTCTCGCCCGGCCAGGAAGTGCGGCTGCGCTACGCCTATTTCATCAAGTGCCGCGAGGCGATCAAGAACGCCGCCGGCGAGGTGGTCGAGCTGCGCTGCACCTATGATCCGGAGACGAAGGGCGGCAACGCGCCGGACGGCCGCAAGGTCAAGGCGACGCTGCACTGGGTCGCGGCGGCCGACGCGGTCGATGCCGAGGTGCGGCTCTACAATCCGTTGTTCCTGTCGCCGGCCCCTTCGGGCGGCGAAGGATTTGCCGCCGATCTCAACCCGCAGTCGCTGGAGGTGATCCGCGACGCCAAGCTCGAACCGGCTGCCGCCATCGGCAATGCGCCAAATGCGGTCCATTGCGCGGTGCAGTTCGAGCGGCTCGGTTATTTCTGTCCGGACAAGGACAGCGCGCCGGGCAAGCCGGTGTTCAATCGCACCGTCGGGCTTCGCGACAGCTACGCCAAGGCGAAAGATTAATAACAAGCCTCATGGTGAGGAGGCTTGCACTTGCGAGCCGTCTCGAACCATGAGGCGAGTGGCATTGTGGCCACCTCGTTCTTCGAGACGCGCTTCGCGCTCCTCAGAATGAGGTGGAGTGAGAGATGGTACTGTCTCCTCAACAAGGCCGCCTTGTTCTCCATTCGGTCCCGTAGTCGCTCCGCATCCACCGTGTCACCATCCATGGGGGCAGGGGTGATGCGGGATGGCGTCGCCGAAACGGTCACGCACGCGCGCCAAGAACATAGCGGGCGACGCGCTCTGGGATGAGCCGCGCGCGGCGCCGCTGTGGCCTGATGTCGTCGCTGCGCCGGTCCGCTCGCTGCGCGACCTGTTCGTCGGCTGGTGCGCGGCCGAACTCGCGCCCGGCCAACTCGCGCCGTGGGGCGCGGTCGCGTTCGGCTTCGGCATCGTTCTCTACTTCACCGCCGCGCATGAACCCGTGTGGTGGGCGCCGCTCATCGTGGTCGCGCTTTCGACCGTCGGTGCGGTCGCCGCGCGGCGGCGGCCGATTGCTTTCGTGCTTGCGGTCGGCATCGGCGCGCTGGCATCGGGCTTCGCGGTCGCGACGTTGCGGACAAAGCTGATCGCGCATCCGGTGCTCTCGACGCCGGTGTTCGGCGCGGCTGTCACCGGTTTCGTTGAGACGCGCGAGGAGCGCGAGCGCAGCGACCGCATCGTCGTGCGCGTGCACGGCATCGATGGTACGCGCGAGAAGCTCGAACGCGTGCGTGTCTCGGTGCGCAAGGGAACCGCGCCAGCGGTCGGCGCGTTCGTCAGCTTCAAGGCGCGGCTGTCGCCACCGCTGCAGCCGCTGCGTCCCGGCGGCTACGATTTCGCGCGCGATTTGTATTTTCACGGTATCGGCGCGTCGGGATTCGTCCTCGGGCGCATCACGCAAGCACAGGCACCGCATCCGCCGGACTGGCGACTGCGCTTTGCGGCGGCGGTCGACGCGCTGCGCGACGGCATGGACAACCGCATCCGCGCGGTACTGCCCGGCGATCGCGGCGCCATCGCGTCGGCGCTGATCACGGGCAAGCGCGACAGCATCTCCGCGCCGGTGAACGACGCGATGTATGTGTCGAGCCTTGCGCATGTGCTGTCGATCTCCGGCTATCACATGGCGGTGGTCGCCGGTCTCGTGTTTTTCGTCATCCGCGCGCTGCTTGCGCTGATCCCGACCATGTCGGACCGCTATCCGATCAAGAAGTGGGCAGCGCTGGTCGCGCTCGCTGCCGCCACCTTCTATCTGTTGCTGTCGGGCGCCGAGGTCGCGACGCAGCGCTCCTACATCATGATCGCGATCGTGCTCGCCGGCGTGATGCTCGACCGCCCGGCGATCACGGTGCGTACGCTCACCGTCGCGGCAATGCTCGTTTTGATTCTGACGCCGGAAAGCGTCGTGCATCCGAGCTTTCAGATGTCGTTCGCCGCGACGCTGGCGCTCGTCGCCGGCTATCGCTATGGCCTGCCATGGCGCGCCGACCATGACGCCGGTCTCGGCACGCGCGCGACACTGTGGGGCGCGCGCGAACTGGTTGGTCTGGTGCTCGCTTCGATCGTCGCCGGCCTTGCCACCACGCCTTACGCCGCGTTTCATTTCCATCGCCTCGCGCCTTACGGCGTGATCGCCAATCTGGCGGCGATGCCTGTTGTGTCCGCGTTCGTGATGCCCATGGGCATTCTCGGCGCGCTGGCGATGCCGTTCGGCCTAGACGGCGTGTTCTGGGAGCTGATGGGCAAGGGCCTCGACTGGATGACCGGCGTCGCCCTGTGGGTCACGCAACTGCCGGGCGCGGTCGGTCACATCGCGGCGTTCGGCACCGGGCCGCTGCTGATCGGCACGCTCGGGCTGCTGCTGATCTGCCTGCTGCGCACGCCGCTGCGGCTCGCCGGCGTTGTCGTGGCGGCATTGGCGACCATGCTGGCGGTGACGGCACGGCAGCCTGATGTGCTCATTGCGGCGGACGGGCAGGCGGTGGCGGTGCGCAACGCGCATGGCCGCCTCGCCATCACGCGCACTGGCAACGACAGCTTCGCGGTGCGCGACTGGCTCGCCGCCGATGGCGATCTCCGCGCGGTCACCGATGCGACGCTCGGCGAGGGGGTTCGCTGCGACGAGGCCGGCTGCACGCTGCCGTTGCCGGACGGCCGGCTGGTCGCGTTCGCGAAAACGCTGGAAGCCTTTGCGGAAGACTGCCGTCGCGCCGCCGCTGTCGTTAGTGCCCGCGCGGCGCAACGCGACTGCGCAGCGCAACTGATCGATCGTCCGGTCTGGCGCGCGCAGGGTGCGATGGCGCTGACACGCCGTGGCGATGGTTTTGAGGTGACGCCGGCGCAGCCGAGCGGCACGGCGCGGCCATGGTCCATCCCGATGCAAGAGAAGGCACCGGCGGCTTCGTCCATCCGGCGCCCCGCGCTCGACGCGACGCCGCGTCGCGAGGACTTGGACGCGGGAGACTGAGATGGCCGGGGCGGCCTAGGACCGCCGCGAAACCTCAATACCGGCGCAGGATGCTGACCAGCTTGCCCTGAATGCGCACGCGGTTCGGCGGCAGGATCCGCACCTCGTAAGCGGTATTGGCCGGCTCGAGCGCGATCGAGGCGCCGCGGCGGCGGAAGCGCTTGAGGGTCGCTTCCTCGTCGTCGATCAGCGCGACGACGATATCGCCGGTGTCGGCGGATTCGGTCTTGCGGATCACCGCCATGTCGCCGTCGAGGATACCGGCCTCGATCATCGAATCGCCGCGCACTTCCAGTGCGAAATGATCGCCGCTGGCGGTCAGCATATCCGGCGGCATGCTGATCGTATGACTGCGCGACTGGATTGCTTCGATCGGCGTGCCGGCGGCAATGCGTCCCATCACCGGAACGGCGACGGGGCGGCCGGGAGTGGAGTTATCATCCTCGCTGCTGACCGGACGGACGCGGCCGAGATCGCCTTCGATCACGCTCGGGGTGAATTTGCGGGTGCGGCCGCCGTTCATGCCGTGGCCGACCGAGTCGGGCAGCTTGATCACCTCGATCGCACGGGCGCGATTGGGAAGGCGGCGGATGAAGCCGCGCTCCTCGAGCGCGGTGATCAGACGG
>JAHBZF010000004.1 GCA_019635575.1 Pseudolabrys sp.
GCATAAGAACGACGACGGCGATGCCCATGACGGCCTGCTGGTCGAATATATCGACCCGACCACCGGCGGGCCGGTGTTCAAGACCATCACGTTCTTCGTCCAGATGCTGCGTCCCGGCGAGAAGACCTTGCCGGTGAAGACCACGTCGAGCCTGCTGGTCTCGCCCTATGAGGGCCGTGGCCATTCCATCGTCGACGGCAAGCGCTATGACTGGAACAAGTTCGACACGCTCGCCGTGCCGGGCGGGGTCTGGTTCGAGCACCACAACGATTCCGACAAGGAGCCGCTGTTCCTGTTCGTCGCCAGCGATGAGCCGACGCTGAAAAAGCTCGACCTCTACAAGAAGTGGGGCAAGTCGGCATCCGGCGAAATCTCGCGTATCCACGACTGACCGCTTGCACATCGCGCGCCGTCTTGTTTTCTCCAATCGAGTGATCCCGTGTCCGATCGTTCTCTCAGTTCGCGTCAGTTCAATACCAAGCTCGTGTCGCATATCGACTGCCCCGGTGGCGGGCAGGTCTGGGTCGAGCGCAATATGCTCTATGTCGGGCACATGCGGCCGACCAGCGGCACCACGATCATCGACGTGGCGGACCCGCGCGCGCCGAAGGTGGTAGCGACGATTCCGGTGCGCGAGGGCTGGCACTCGCACAAAGTGCGTGTCTCCGGCGACATCATGATCGTCAACCAGGAGAAGTTCGGAAAATCCGGCCGTACCGAGATCGGCGGCGGCATCGATATCTATGATGTGTCCAATCCGCGCGCGCCGAAGCTGATCACCGAATGGCGCACTGTCGGCGGTGGCGTGCATCGTTTCGATTTCGACGGACGCTACGCCTATATCTCGCCGACCGCCGAGGGCTATATCGGCAACATCGTGATGATCCTCGATCTCGCCGATCCGGCGAACCCGGTCGAGGTCGGCCGCTGGTGGATTCCCGGCCAGTGGGAAGCGGGCGGCGAGGAATATCCCTGGGAGAACTGGGCGAGCCCGCGCTGCCATCATCCCTTGCGCTATGGCAACCGGTTGTATGTCAGCTACTGGCACCACGGCTTCGTCATTCTCGACATCAGCGATATATCGAAGCCGACGGCGATAGCGCACTACAACACCAGCCCGGCGTTTCCGCACCCGACGCACACGTGTCTCGTGATGCCGCAGCCGTTGAAGGGCCGTAACATCATGGTAGTGGCGGACGAGGATGTCGCCAAGCTGTGGCCGGCGGCGCCGTCGTTTGCCTGGACCTACGATATCACGCAGGAGCGTCTGCCGGTGCCGATCTCCACCTTCCAGGTGCCGGGTCTCGACAAGGACGGCAGCCCGCAACCACCGATGACCGGCTGCCATCAGCCGTCCGAGCGGTTCAACGGCACCATCGTGCCGTTCGCATGGTTCGCGCAGGGGCTGCGGCTCGTTGATTACGCCGATCCGTTTGCCCCGAAGGAAGTCGGCTATTTCATGCCGGATGCGGCGCCGGGGGCCGACCGCGCCTCGTCGAATGACGTCACAATCGACGACCGAGGCCTCATTTATCTGGTCGATCGCGTCAACGGCGTCGACATCATCGAAACTCCGAAGTTCGCATAAGGTATCCGCGCATGAGCGACCGCAAAGACGTTTATCCGATTGGCAAGAAGAACCCGAACCTGCCGTTCCACCCGGCGGTGCGCGCGGGCGACTTCATCTTCGTGTCCGGTCAGGTCGCGAAAGATGCCAACGGCAATATGCTCGACGGCACCATCGAGGAGGAAACCGCCGGCACCATCGAGTCGATCCGACGCATCCTCGCGGAAGAGGGTGCGACGCTGGCCGATGTTGTGCGCGTGACCACCTATCTCGAGGATACGCGCGACTTCGGCCGCTACAACAAAGTGTTCTCCGAGCATTTCAAGGATGCGGTGCTGGCGCGCACCACCGTGGAGGCGCGCGCGGTGATCAACACCAAGATCGAGATGGACGCTATCGCCTATAAGCCGAAGCGGGGTTGATGTGATGTCGGCCGTTGCCGCGTCCCGCGTCATGACCGATCCGCCGCAGGCGGCGGACGCATCGCGCGCGCATATCCGCGCGCGGGATGTCACCGTCGATTTCGTGCTGGGCGGCCGCCGGCAGCGCGTGCTCAACGACATCAACCTCGAGATTCCCAAGGGCAGCTTCGTGTCGCTGATCGGCCCGTCCGGTTGCGGCAAGAGCACGCTGCTCAAGGTGCTGGCCGGGCTGATCACGCCGACGCAGGGGGAGGTGTCGGTTGCCGGGCGTCTGCCGCAACAGGCGGCGCAGGCGCGGATGATCGGCCTCGTGTTTCAGGATGCGACCCTGCTGCCGTGGAAGAACGCGCTGGAGAACGCCGCGTTTCTGTTGACGACCGCGGACGAGAAGATGCCGCGCTCCGAGGCGATGGACCGCGCTGCGGCGATGCTGCGTCTCGTCGGTCTTGACGGCGCGGAAAAGAAGCGGCCGTCGCAGCTCTCCGGCGGCATGCGCCAGCGTGTGGCGATTGCCCGCGCGCTCGCGCTCGATCCGGAAGTGCTGATGATGGACGAGCCGTTCGGCGCGCTCGACGCCATCACCCGCGAGGAGATGAGCGAGTGCCTGCTCGACATCTGGGAGCGTACCGAAAAGACCATCGTGCTGGTGACGCATTCGATCGACGAGGCGGTGTTCCTGTCGAAAGAGGTGCATGTCATGGGGACCGGTCCGGCGCGCATCATCGAGACGTTGCCGATCCGGCTGCCGCATCCGCGCACCGAGGAAAGCCACAGCGATCCGGCCTTCACCGCGGCGGAAAACCGCCTGCGCGGCCTGCTGATCGAAAGCCACAAGCGCAAGCGGGTGTGAGGGAACCATGAGTGCACCGTCCTCCGCCGACGACATCGTCACGCCGCAAAGCTGGATCGCGATTTTCCGGAAGCTGAATGCCGTGCTGCCGCCGCTGGCGTTGAGCCTTGCCGCGCTGATCCTCTGGGAAGCGGCGATCCGGCTGTTCAATGTGCCGACCTTCATTCTGCCGGCGCCGAGCGCGGTGGTGGTGTCGTTGATCGAGAATCGCGCGCAGCTTGCGGCGGCGACGCAGGCGACCGCGCTCGAAGTGCTGTTCGGCTTCGTGCTGGCGTCGCTGGTCGGCATCGCCGTGGCGCTGGTGATCGTCCGGTTCGAGCGGTTCGGCCGCGCGCTCTATCCGTTGATTGTTTTATTCCAGAACGTGCCGAAGGTGGCGCTGGCGCCGATCTTCATCCTCTGGTTCGGCTACGACCTCGCGCCGAAGATTTTGCTGATCGTCGTGATCGCGTTCTTCCCGGTTGCGATCGATATGCTGGCCGGCCTGCAGTCGGTCGAGCCGTCGTTCGTGTCGCTGATGCGTTCGGTCGGCGCCGGTAACGGCAAGATCATGATGCGCGTGCGCATTCCGCATTCGCTGCCGCATCTGATGGCCGGGCTGAAAGTGGCGATCACCTTCAGCGTGATCGGCGCCATCGTCGGCGAGTTCGCCGGCGCCAATCAGGGTCTCGGTTACGTGATCCAGTTCGCCTCGACGCAGCTCGACACGCCGCTGATCTTCGCGGCACTTGTCGTTGTCTCGATCCTGGGGCTGATCTTCTATTACGGCGTCGAACTTGCCGAACGCATCCTGGTGCCATGGGCGCCGAAATTCGATCCGATCCATCGCGGGGCGCAAACATAATATCGGAGAGAGGAAAAGTTGATGAAACATCTGTCGATCGCCGCAGCGCTTGCTGCGACCCTGGCCGTGACGTCGAGCGTCGGCGCATTGGCCGCCGACACCGTGACCGTGCAGCTCGACTATGTCGTGCGCGGCAATCACGCGATGTTCTTCGTCGCGCGCGACAAGGGCTATTTCCAGAAGCAGGGCATCGAGATCAAGGCGATCCAGCGCGGCACCGGCTCGCCGAACGCGATGCGTTTCGTCGGCGGCGGCAACGCGGAGTTCGGCTTCGGCGATCTGCCGACGCTGGCGGTGGCGCGCTCGCAGGACGTGCCGGTGGTGGCGCTGGCGGCGGTGAACCAGCATAGCCCGCTCGGCATGCTGGCGCTGGCCAAGAACCACAAGCTGACCAAGCCGCAGGATCTCAAGGGCATGAACATCGGCGTGCAGCCGTCCGGCTCCACCTATGTGTTCCTCAAGGCGTTCCTCGCCGCCAACAAGATGTCGATGGACGACATCAAGCAGAGCACCGTGACGCCGCCCTACGAGAACTATCTGCTGCTCGGCCGCGTCGATGCCGTGCCGGGCTATATCGACGCCGAGGTGCCGGAGCTGGAAGCGAAAGCCGGCGGTCCGGGCTCGCTGTCGATCATGCAAGGCTCGGATTTCGGCTACACAGTTTACGGCTCGGGCCTGTTCACCTCCGAGAAGATGATCGCCGAGAAGAGCGATCTCGTGCAGCGTTTCGTCAACGCCTACATGCAGGCTTTCGCTGACGTGGTGAACAATCCGCAGGAAGCGGCCGAGATCATCGTCAAGGCCAATCCGGAATATGCGTCGAAGAAGGACGTGCTGGTGAAGCAGATCGAGGCCGATGTGAAGGCGACGTTCTTCAGCCCCGACACCAAGGCCAACGGACTCGGCTGGATGACCGCGGAGAAGTGGCAGCAGACGACGAAGATTCTGCTCGATCAGGGCGCCATGAAGCAGGCCATCAAGGTCGATGCCGCCTTCACCGACAAATTCATCACCGCGGCGAAGCCGCTGAAGCGTTAAACGATTTAAAATCAGGAGACTTGAGAATGATCCGCGTCCTTGGCCGCTCCACCTCCGGCAACGTGCAGAAGGTGCTGTTCCTGCTGGAAGAGCTCGGCATCCGCTACACCCGCGAGGATTATGGCCGCCAGTTCAACAACACCAACACTGATGCCTATCGCGGCATGAACCCGACCATGAAGGTGCCGACGCTGATCGATGGCGATCTGGTGATCTGGGAATCCAACACGATCCTGCGCTATCTCGCCGCCAAGCATCAGCCGGCGATTGGCGGCGGTAATCCAGCCGAGCAGTCGAAGGTGCAGACCTGGATGGATTGGCAGCTTGCATCGCTCAACGCGCCGTATCTCGGCGTGTTCCAGGGCGCGAAGAAAGCGGAGAACGAGCGCGATGCCGACTTCGGCAAGCACAGCGCCGACCTCGTCGCGCAGATGAAGCTGCTGGATGCGCATCTCGCCGGCAAGAGCTTTCTGGCACTCGAGAAGCTGACGCTTGCGGAGATCTGCCTCGGTCCGATCGTTCGGCGTTGTCTCGATTTCCCGATCGACAAGCCGGAGCTGGCGAATCTGAATCGCTGGCAGAAGGCGATCGACGCGCGGCCGGCCTTCGCGGTCGCGACCGGCGCCAAGGCAAGCGCGCTCGCCGGCGCGGCCTGACCGGCATCGCTTCTGGGGGGCGGGATGACGGTGCAGGATGAGACGGCGGCCCAGCCGCCGGTGGAGCGGCCGGTGGCCGGTGTGTGGTCGGTTCCGGGCCGCGTGGCGCGGCTTGCGCTCGGCCTCATTCTGCTGGCGATGGTGGCGCTCAACGTCGCCAACGCCGTCAGCCGCTATGCTCTCAGCTATGTCGTGATCGGCATCGACGAACTGCTGATCTTCGCCATGATCTGGATGGTGATGATCGGCATGCTGCTGGTCACGGCCGAGCGCAGCCATATCGCGCTCGAACTCGTCACCACCCGCGTCGGCCCGCGCGGCCGCGCGGCCCTGTTCCTGTTGCACCATCTGGTGATCGCGGTAGCGGGCGCCTATGCCGCGTGGCAGTCTTTCCTGTTCGTGCAGCGGATCACCATGATCCACCAGACCAGCATGGCGCTGGAACTGCCGATGTTCATTCCGCACAGCGCGATCACCGTCGGTCTGGCCGGAACGGCGATCATCGCGCTCTATCTGGCGTGGCAGGATGCGCGCGATCTGCTGGCGGCCGGCCCGCCGGAGCGCAATGCGCCGGGAGAGGGTGCGCCATGACCCTGACGCTCGCCGTCATCCCGCTGCTGCTGCTGTTCCTCGGCATGCCGATCTTCGCGCTGTTTATTGCCGGCGCGGCGGCCACCTTCGCGTTCTTCGTGTCGGTGCCGGGCGTGGCGCTGCATCAGATCATGTTTGGCGGTCTGGAAAACTACGCGCTGCTGGCGGTGCCGTTCTTCATCTTCGCCGGCGAATTGATGGGCGGATCGGGTATCGCCGAACGCCTGATCGTCTGGGTGCTGGCGCTGCTGGGGCGCGTGCCGGGTGGTCTCGGCGTTGCCACGGTGGGTGCTTGCACGCTGATCGGCGCAATCTCCGGCGCCAGCACGGCGACCGTCGCCGTGGTCGGCAAGTCGCTTTATCCGGGCCTGCTGCGAGACGGCTACGGCAAGCGGTTCTCGGCCGGTCTCGTCAGCTCCTCCGGCTCGATCGATATCGTCATCCCGCCGAGCATCGCCATGATCCTGTATGGCGCGTCGGCGGAGCAGTCGATTCCGAAGCTGTTCGCCGCCGGCGTCCTGCCCGGCATCCTGATCGCGCTGATGATGTCGGTGCATGTGGTATTCGCGGCCTTGCGCATGGGTGTCGCGTCCGGCCGCAAGTTCGACCTGCGTTATTTCCTGCGCAGCACCTGGGATGCGGTGCCGGCGCTGTTCATGCCGATCTTCGTGCTCGCCAGCATCTATCTCGGCCTCGCGTCGCCGACCGAGGCGGGAGGTTTTGCCTGCCTCTACGCGATTCTGGTCGGCCGCTATGTCTATCGCTGCATGACGTGGTCGGAGGTGCTGGACTGCGCGGTGCGCTCGGCGATCCTGACCAGCCAGATCCTTGTCATCGTCGCGGCGGCGGCTTTGTTTTCGTGGCTGCTCACCGTCAATGGCGTACCGCAGGCGCTGACCAACTGGCTGCAGAGCCTCCAATTGCATCAGTGGAGCTTCCTGGTCTGCATCAACATCATCCTGCTGATCGTCGGCTGCTTCCTCGATCCGACCTCGGCAATCCTCGTTTTGACGCCGCTGTTCCTGCCGCTGGTCAAGGCATTGGGGATCGATCCGATCCACTTCGGCATCATCATGACGGTGAATGTCGCGATCGGCATGTTCACGCCGCCGTTCGGACTCAACCTGTTTGTCGCGCAGACGGTGCTCGGTGTGCCGCTTGAGACACTTTATCGCGGTGTGTTGCCGTTCGCCGTGACGCAGATCCTTGCTCTGATCATCATTACCTACTGGCCGGCGTTGTCGCTGTTTCTCGCCAACGCCGTCTAGAGCATGATCCCGAAAAGTGGAAACCGGTTTTCGGAAATGATCATGCTCAAACAAAAAGATGAGTGATGGGTCTGATTCGACGCAGTTGAATCAGACCCGAGCTGAACGACGCTGTTTAAACCTGGGGAGCGACCAAGATGAACCGACGTCATTTTCTGACTGCCGGCCTGCTGGCAGGCTGTATCGCCATGGCGCCGCATGCGGCATCGGCGCAGACGGTCATGAAGCTTGCCAATGCGACGATCAACGACGTGCAGCACGAATGGCAGAAACTGTTCGTTGTCGCGCTGCAGAAGCGGGTCGGCGACAAGGTGAAGGCCGAGATCTATCCGGCGAGCCAGCTCGGCGCGATCCCGCGCATGGCGGAGGGTGTCGCGCTCGGCACCATCGAATCTTTCATCACGCCGACCTCGTTCGTCACCAATATCGATCCGCGCTTCCAGATCTTCGACGTGCCGGGCCTGTTCGACTCGCCGGAGCATGTGCATGCGGTAATCCACGATCCGGCCTATCGCGATCACATGGAGACGATGTTCCTCGATCGAGGCATCCGCGTGATCGGCGCGATCTATAACAGCCCGACCTTGATCCTCACCAAGCGCCCGGCGCCGACGTTGGAGGCCCTCAAGGGCATCAAGGCGCGCACCTTCGCCTCGCCGCTGCAGATCGAGCCGATGAAGGCGATCGGCGTCACGCCGGTGCCGCTTGCGCTCACCGAGGTGATCCCGCAACTGCAATCCGGCGGCATCGACGGCATGCTGGCCGGCATGCCGATCCTCACCGCATTCAAATATTACGACGTGGCGAAATACGTCACCGATCTCAACTTCGCGCAGATCGTCACGGTCAACATCGTCAATGAAGCGTGGTTCAAGGCGCAGCCGAAGGACATTCAGGAGGCGATCCGCGCCGCCGGCCGTGAGGCCGAGCAGCAAGCGTTCGGATGGGGCGTCGAGAATGTGAAGAAGTCGAACGCCACCTGGATCGCCAACAAGGGCGAAATCCTCGAATTGCCGCCGGCCGAAAAGGCATCGATGATGAAGACCTTTGTCGAGATCGGTACCAAGATCGTCAGCCAGAACCCGACGGTGAAGGCGGAGTTCGACAAGCTCAAGGCCGTGGTCGACGCCAAGCGGCCCAAATGAAACGCGAGCCGGTAAGATGCGTCTGAAGTAAGGGTCTCTCTGATCGAAAGGCCGCCGCCGGATGACACCGGCGGCGGATATGTTTCATGCCTCAGCACGGCTTCGACTACATCATCATCGGCGCCGGTTCGGCCGGCTGCACGCTGGCGAACCGGCTTACCGAGGATCGCGGCGTTTCGGTGCTGCTGATCGAGGCGGGCGGCTGGGATCGGCATCCGCTGCTCAAGCTGCCGCTCGGCTGGGGCAAGGTGCTGCTCGATCGCATGTACGATTGGGGCTACGACACCGTGCCCGAGCCGACCATGGGCGGGCGGCGCATCGAGGTCGCGCGCGGCAAGGTGATCGGCGGTTCGTCATCGATCAACGCCATGGCCTATGTGCGCGGCAATCGCGCCGACTACGACCGCTGGGCCGGCTATGGTTTGCCCGGCTGGTCGTATCGCGAGGTCCTGCCGTATTTCCGCAAGCAGGAAAGCTGGGAAAAGGGCGCGAACGAGTATCGCGGCGGCAGCGGGCCGCTCGGCACGCGGGCGGCGCGCTACGAAGATCCGTTGGTGGACGCCTACATGGCGGCGGCCAAATCGGCCGGCTACGCGCTGAACGACGACTATAACGGCGCGAGCCAGGACGGCTTCGCGCGCATGCAGATGACCATTCGCGGCGGGCATCGCGAGAGCGCCTCGCGCGCTTATCTGCGTCCGGCGCTGGAACGGCCGAACCTGACGGTGCGCACCGACACGCTGGTGACGCGCATCGTCATCGAGAACAACCGCGCCACCGGCGTCGAATGCCTTCAGGCCGGCGAGCGGCGTTTCGTGCCGGCCGGGCGCGAGGTGATTCTGTCCGGCGGTTCGATCAATTCGCCGCAACTGCTGATGTTGTCGGGGGTAGGCGATCCCGATGCGTTGCGCGCGCATGACATCGCGGTGAAGGCGGCGCTGCCGGGTGTCGGGCAGAACCTGCAGGATCACGCGGCGGCGTTGTTGATCTATGGCCGGCGCGACGAAAGCCCGCTGCTGCGCCATATGCGGCTCGACCGGCTCGCGCTGGGCTTGGCCGAAGGTTATCTGCGCGGCACCGGGTTCGCGACCGATCTGCCCGGCGGCATGACCGCGTTCGTCAAAAGCCGGCCCGACGAACCGATCCCGGATATCCAGCTTCTGTTCATTTCCGGCTCGCTGGCGGCGAAGCCCTATCTGCCGCCGTTTTCGCAGCCGTTCGCGGACAGCTTTGCCTGCCGCATCGTGCTGTTGCGGCCGGAGAGTCGCGGCGCGATCACGCTGGCCTCGGCCAATCCGCTGACGCATCCGTCGATCCGTCAGGGCCTCCTGGCGACATCGACCGACTGGCGGCGGCTGCGCGACGGCATCCGTATCTTCCGCGATCTCGCCCGCGCGCGGGAGATTGCGCCGTTCGTTGCCCGCGATATCGCGCCGGCCGCCGACGTCACCACCGACGAGCAGATCGAGGCGTTCACGCGGCAGACGGCGGTGACGGCGCATCATCCGTGCGGGACATGCAAAATGGGACGCGACGACGATCCGATGGCGGTGGTCGACGGCGAGCTTCGCGTGCGCGGTGTCGATGGCTTGCGCGTGGTCGATGCATCGGTGTTCCCCGATCTCGTCGGCGGCAACATCAACGGTCCGGTGATCATGGTGGCGGAGCGTGCCGCCGATCTGATCCGCGGCCGCGTCCCAGCGGCGGCCTGAAAAAACCTAGACCTGCGGCAGCGGTGTCGTGCTGACCGCATCGGGATCGGTGGTGCCGAGCCGCCGTCCGGTGTTCTGCATCTCGAATTCCTTGATGACGATCTGCGCGGCGCGCGTGAAGACGTGGTCCTTGAGATGGACCAGCCCCATCCGCAGCGTCGGCAGCCGTTCCGACAATTCGACGATTGCGTATTGATGGTCGTCGAACGAATGCCGCCACGGCGGGCGCGCATTGAGGATCGAATAGCCCATGCCGCTTGCCACCATGCTGCGCACCATCTGCGGCGAGGTGGTGCGATAGACGATGTTCGGGGCGATGCCGGCGCTTTCGAAGATCGACTGGAAATAGTCGCGGGTATAAGGCAGGTCGAGCAGGATCATCGGCTCGTCGGCGAGCATGCGCAGATTGACGCGCGCATGTTGCGTCAGCGGATGCTGGCGCGACAGCAGCGCATAGGGCGGAAAGCTGCGCACGCCATAGAAGCTGATGTCGGCTTCGAGATTGAGATTGTAGGTGATGGCGATCTCGAACGCGCCCTCGCGCAGTCCCTCGACCACTTCTTTCACGTCGAGTTCGCGGCAGCCGACCGTGAGATTGGGATAGTGGGCGCGGATCGATTTCATCAGCGACGGCATCACCAGCGGCGCCAGCGTCAGCAGACAGCCCACCTCCAGCGTACCACTTAGTCCCTTGACGAATTCATTGGTCATCTGGCCGAAGCGGTCGGCCTGCGCCAGCAGCCGCTTGGCCTCGGCGAACACCTGGTGGCCGATGGCGGTCAGCGACAAACCCTTGGCGTGATGGCGCGTGAACAGCTTGGTGTCGAGCGCGGCTTCCAGTTCGGCGATGGCGGCGGAAATCGACGGCTGGCTGATATTGGCTTTCTGCGACGCGCGGGTGACGCTCTTCAATTCGGCCGAGAGCACGAAATAGCGCAACTGCTTCAGCGTGAAGTTCATGACGCTCACTCTGCAGGCCGATGGTCGAGTATAGGAAAAACCTATTGCTCTGAATAGAGAAAATGGATTTTGCTATCCATTCGCGCCCCTCTAGGGTCGTCCATCATCTTGTGAACACAAGGGTTTTGGGCATGGGGTTTGCGGCATGAGCGGGCAGGCTCTCATCCACGACGGCGTCACGGCCCTGATCCCGCGCCTGCAGAGCCGTGCGCTGTCGGCAGCGGCGGTGGCCGAGGCGTGTCTCGCGCGGATCGATGCGCGCGAAGCGGCGGTCGGCGCCTGGCAGTTCCTCGATCGGGTGGCGGTGCGGCGCGCCGCCGCCGAACTTGATAGCGGACCCGTGCGCGGTGTGCTGCACGGCATCCCGATCGGCATCAAGGACATCATCGATGTTGCAGGATGGCCGACCGGATGCGGTTCGTCGGTTTATGCCGATCGCATCGCGCAACGCGACGCGGCCTGCGTCGCGCGTCTCCGCGCGGCCGGCGCGCTCATCATCGGCAAGACGGTGACCACCGAGTTCAGTTATTTCCGTCCGGGCAAGACCGCGAACCCGCAGAATCTCGCGCATACGCCTGGCGGTTCCTCGAGCGGCTCTGCTGCCGCGGTCGCGGATAGGATGGTGCCGGCTGCGCTCGGCGCGCAGACGGCCGGCTCGTTGACGCGGCCGGCGGCCTATTGCGGTGTGATCGGTTTCAAGGCGACGCGCGACACGATTCCGCTCGAGGGCATCGAGCCGCTGGCGCATTCGCTCGACAGTCTCGGCTGGCTGGTGCGCGACGTCGAGGACGCCGAGGTACTGCGCGCGGTGCTCACCGGCGAAACCTATCGGCCGCTCGCGCTGTTGCCGCAGGCGCCGCGACTGGCGATCTGCGAAACCAACGAGTGGTCGCATGCGGACGACGATGCACGCCGCATCTTGCAGCACGCGGCGGACCGTTTGCGCGCGGGTGGGGCGCAGGTGACGACGCTGACATTGCCGGACGAGTTTTCCGGCCTGGTCGAATGTCATGTGCGCATCATGGCCTATGAAGCAGCGCGCGCGCTCGGTGCGGTCGTCGATGCGCATGGCGACGCCATCAGCGCGCAACTGCGCGCGTTGGTCGAAAGCGGGCGTGCCGTATCCGATACGGACTATGCGTCGGCGCAGCACCGCACCGCCGTCGCGATGCGCAAGCTCGAATCCATTTTCGAGACCTGCGACGCGATCGTCGCGCCGAGCGCGCCGGGCGAAGCGCCGGCCGGATTGAGCGCTACCGGCGATCCGGTGTTCAGCCGTGTGTGGACCTTGCTGCAGGGGCCATCGATCGCGCTACCGGTGCGGCGCGGCTCGCGCGGACTTCCGTTGGGAATCCAGCTCATTGGCCGCCGCAACGGCGACCGCGCGCTGGCCGAGGTGGCCAAATGGGCCGCAGGTCAGTTCAACGAGGCGGTCTGATTGGACATAGAATAATTCTATCTTATGCAGAGCTAATTGATATTTTATCTTTGCACCGTGCCACGCCGATACTTCCCGCAGCGATGTCGCTTTGCCGGAGGGTCGTATGGCGAAGAAGCAGTTCCTGAAGGTTTCCTACGGCGGATATTACCAGGAGCCGGTTCCACCGGAGACGGCGGACCTCACCCATGTGGAAAAAGGCTCGCGCGCCGGCGAACTGCTGCGGCGGTACTGGCAGCCGGTCTGCCTGTCCGAAGAGGTCACTGAACTTCCCAAGCGCGAGCGGATGTTCGGCGAAGACCTGGTCGTCTTCCGCACCACCGAGAACAAGGTCGCCATCGTTCACCGCCACTGTCCGCACCGCGGCACGTCGCTGGAATTCGGCTTGTGCGAGAAGGATGGCATCCGCTGCTGCTACCATGGCTGGCTGATCGCGCCGGACGGCACCATCCTTGAGACGCCCGGCGATCCGCCCGGCAGCACGCTCAAGGACCGCCTGATGCACGGCGCCTATCCGGCGATGGAATACAAGGGCCTGATCTTCGGTTATTTCGGCCCGCCGGAAGAGATGCCGGAATTCCCGGTCTACGACAGCTACGATTATCCCGGCGACATGATGCGGCCCTACAGCCTGCAGTATCCCTGCAACTGGCTGCAGGTGCATGAGAACGTGATGGACCCGGCGCATGCGGTGTTCCTGCACACGCGTATCACCTATTCGCACTTCGCCGATGCGTGGGGCGAACTGCCGGAAATGGATTTCGTCGAGACGCCGACCGGCATGATTTATGTCACGTCGCGGCGCTGGAACGAGAACGTCTGGGTCCGCTCCAACGACATCATCCTGCCGAACCAGGCGCAGGTCGGACATATCTGGGAAGACGGCCAGCAGGATCTCAAGGAATTTTCCCGCGTCGGCATCACCCGCTGGACCACGCCGGTCGACAACGAGAACTGCAAGGTGATCGGCTGGCGCCACTTCCATCCGGAAGTCAATTCGCGCGGCATCGGCAATCCCGATCTGTGCGGCGCCGAGAAGGTCGATTTCGTCGGACAGGACGGCTACCGCACCTATGAGGAGCGCCAGCGCGTGCCGGGCGATTTTGACGCGCAGGTCTCGCAGCGGCCGATCGCGCGTCATGCGCTCGAGCATCTCACCTATTGCGACAAGGGCGTGGTGATGCTGCGCCGGCTGCTGATGCGCGAGATCAAGAAGCTCGAGGCGCAGGAGCCGCTGTCGAAGTCGGGCGTTCTCAGCCAGGGCATGATCCCGACCTATTGCCACGACACCGTGGTCGAAGTGCCGTCGAAGCCGCAATGGGACGATGATGAACTGGTGCGGCGAATTGGCAGCGACCTCACCAAGATCATCGTTGAGGGCGATTATCACGCGACCGACGACCGGCTCGATCAGGTGCGCACCCGCATCCAGAACTACGTCAAGTCGGTCAACGCGGAAGCCGCGGAATAAGCGACACAAAGAAGCGAAGGGAATATTCGGATATGACGCGCAGCCCCATTCATCCCGGCGCCGTGGCCTGGACCGGCGAAAATCCCGGCATCTATCTCAAGGACACGCAGGACGGTCCGTGGACCGGACTCGCGACGTTCTTCCGCATCACCTGGTCGCCGTATGGCCGTGGTTGCGGCGTGCTGCTGCTCGACCAGCCGAATGTCGAGAAGGGTCTGCCGGAGGTGCAGAACTTCCTGATCAGCGATAACGAGAAGCTCGCGCGCTATCTCGTCAGCGATTTCTTCTCCAAGTTCGCGTCGTTCCGCGTCTCGCCCGGCATCAAGGCGATCACCTATCTGCCGCTGACCGCGGCGCGCCGCGACGGCGATGCCGTATCGTCCTACGCGGAGATCGTCGCGTCGAAAGATCTTGAAGTGGTGATGCGCTGGAACAAGCTCGGCGCGCCTTACGCTGTCGACATGCCGCCGGAGAAGGGGCCGACCCAGCGCCACGAGATGTACAGCCTGTTCCTGGATTCGCCCGAGGCGTCGGTGACGGTCAACGGCAAGCCATTGAAGGGCAAGGTGATGCAGCGCGATTTCGCCGATACCAAAAAACCGACGGCGTTCCTCGCGTTCTCGGAAAGCTGGATGGAGGCCTGAAGACCGCTACGCTTTGCATGAAACTTGCAAAGCGGTTGCCGCAACGCATCGGGGAGGATCGGGAGGCAAATATGAGCGAGTTCGTCCAACTGCTGATTTCCGGCCTGATGGTCGGAAGCATCTATGGTCTCATCGGCATCGGTTTCACGACTATCTACAACGTGACCGGCATCGTGAATTTCGCCCAGGGCGATTTCGCGATGGTCGGCGCGCTGTCGGCGATCATGTTCTATGCGGCCGGTTCGCCGCTCTGGGTCGCCATCATTCTCGCGATCATTCTGGTCGGCCTGCTCGCCACCTTGATCGAACGCTTCGCGATCCGCCCGATCGGCACCCATGTGACGCGCGGCATTATCGCCACCATCGGCGTCGGCGTCGTGCTGCAAGGCGCTGCTGTGCTGATCTGGGGCAGCGACGCGCAGCCGATGCCGGCCTTCTCCGGCGATCGGCCGTTCAATCTGTGGGGCACGACGATCCTTCCGCAGACGCTGTGGATCTTCGGCACCGCCGCGACGCTGATGGTGCTGCTCTATCTGTTCTTCCAGAAGACCTATCCCGGCAAGATCATGCGCGCCTGCGCGATCAATCCGTTCGCCGCGCAGCTCATGGGCATCCGTCTTAACGCGATGCGCACATTCTCCTTCCTGTTGAGCGGCATGTTCGGCGCCATCGGCGGCATCATCGTCGCGCCGATCGCGCTGACTCAGTACGACTCCGGCATCGGCCTCGGCATCAAGGGCTTCGTCGCCTGCATCATCGGCGGCTTCGGCAATCCGATCGGCGCGGCGGTGGGCGGCCTGCTGCTCGGTGTGCTGGAAGCGATGTCGTCGGGCTTCATCAGCTCCGGCTTCAAGAACGCGATCTCGTTCGTGCTGCTGCTGCTGTTCCTGTCGGTACGCTCCGGCGGTTTGCTCGGCGATCTCGAGAAGGTGGGGCGCTGAGATGAAGCAGCAGGGTGTCTGGCCTTATCTGCTGCTGGTCGCCGGCCTGATCGGCCTGCAGTTTTCCGGCAGCAATTATCTCACCAATCTCGCCAACTTCGTCGCGATCCAGGCGCTACCGGCGATCGGCCTCTCGCTGCTGATGGGATACACCGGACAGATTTCGCTCGGCCATGCGGCGTTCTATGGCCTTGGCGCTTACGGGTCGGTGCTGCTGGCGACGCATCTCGGCGTCAATATGTGGCTGGCGATGGTGCTCGCCGCGGTGCTGGTCGGCATCGCCGCCTGGGCGCTCGGCTGGCTCGTGTTCCGCCTCGAAGGCCACTATCTGGCGATGGCGACGCTCGGCTTCGGCATCATCGTCCATGTCATTCTGGTCGAGATGCACGACTGGACCGGCGGCCCGAACGGCATGACCGGCATCGAGCCGATGTCTCTGTTCGGTCACGAATTCTATTCCGACAAGCAGGTGTTCCCGATCGTCTGGGGCGCCTGCATCCTCGGCATTTTCTTCGCCGAGAGTCTCGTGCGCTCGCCGGTCGGGCTGCTGATGCGCGGCGTGTCCGAGAACGGCCGTGTCGTTGCATCGCTCGGTGCGTCGCCGGACCGCATGAAGCGGCTGGTGCTGATGGTGAGCGGCATCTATGCGGCGGTCGCCGGCGCGCTCTATGCCCGCTACGTCGGCTATCTCAGCCCCGGTCCGTTCGACGTCGGCTTCTCCATCAAGCTTCTGCTGATGGTGGCGATCGGCGGCTTCGCGCAGATCTGGGGCGTGCTGTTCGGCGTAGCCTTCGTCGCGCTGGTGAGCGAACTGCTCAAGCCGCTCGGCGGTTACGATATCATCGTGTTCGGCGTCCTGCTGGTCGTCGCGGTGGTCTATTGCCGTGACGGTCTGCTGCAAACGCTGTTCGCGGGTGTGCGCGGCACGCTGCGGCTCGCGCGAAGGTCGGTGTCATGACAGCACAGACCGTGCCGGCGCCGAAGCGCGTCATCGATATCGAAGCCGTCACCATGGCGTTTGGAGGCCTGACCGCGCTGCGCGACGTGTCGTTCTCCGTATTCGAGAACGAGACGGTGTCGCTGATCGGGCCGAACGGGGCGGGCAAGACCACGCTGCTCAATGTCATCGCCGGCAATCTGCGGCCAAGCAGCGGCCGGGTGGTGCTGCGCGGCGAGCCGATCCAGGGTCTGCCGCCGAACGAGATCAACGCACGTGGCATCGGCCGGACGTTCCAGTCGGTGGAGATTTTCGCCACGCTGACGGTCCTCGAAAACGCCATGACCGGCGGCGTCGCGGCGACCGCGATCGGCCTCGCGCCGAGCTTCCTGCCATGGGGCAAGGCGCGCCGCGTGCACGACGATCTTGCCCGGCGCGCGCGCGAGACGCTGGACTTCGTCGGCCTTTCCGCCGCGGCGGACATGCCCGGCGGCACCTTGCCGACCGGACAGCAACGCCTGCTCGGCATTGCCCGCGTGATGATGTCCGGTGCGCGCGTGCTGCTGCTCGACGAGCCGGGGGCGGGTCTCAACGAGACGGAAAAGAGCGCGCTGATCAATGTCATCTCGCGGCTGTCCGACAAGGGCTACACCATCATCGTCGTCGAGCATGACATGGCGCTGGTGGCGCAGGTGTCGGATCGTATCGTCGTGCTCGATCAGGGCCGGTTGATCGCCGATGGTCTGCCGGATGCGGTGAAGCACGATCCGGTGGTGATCCAGGCGTATCTCGGCCGCTCGCACGATCATGGCGTCGCGCGGCTGCGGACTCAGGTGGCGCGGTCGGAAAAACTGCTCGAGATCGATCATCTGTCGATCCGGTATGGCGGCGTTACCGCGCTGGACAATGCCAATGTTCACGTCAACAAGGGCGAGATCGTCGCGCTGGTCGGGCCGAACGGCGCCGGCAAGAGCAGCCTGGTGAAAGCGGTCGCCGGTTTCGTCAAGCCGGCGACGGGCACGATCCGCTACGACGGGGCCGACCTGCGGGCGCTGCGCTCACCCGACGCGGTGACGCGCAAGGGCGTCAGCCTCGTGCCGGAAGGCCGCGCGCTGTTTCCCTCGCTCACCATCACCGACAATCTCGCGCTCGGCTATTACACCGAACGGTTTCGCAACTGGGGCCTGCGCGGCCTCGTCGCGCCGGGCCTCAATCGCAACGATGCGTTCGAGGAACGCAAGGAGAT
Source organism: Pseudolabrys sp. (assembly GCA_019635575.1). Taxonomy (GTDB): domain Bacteria; phylum Pseudomonadota; class Alphaproteobacteria; order Rhizobiales; family Xanthobacteraceae; genus Pseudolabrys. Next base: position 17,731 of record JAHBZF010000004.1, read on the forward strand.
CGCGTTCCGGCTGTTCCCGATCCTCAGGGAACGTCAGCAGCAGCAAGCCGGCATGTTGAGCGGCGGTCAGGCGCAGATGCTGGCGATCGCGCGCTCGCTGATGAGCAATCCGCGGCTGCTGCTGCTCGACGAGCCGTCGCTGGGCCTCGCCCCGAAGGTGATCGACGAGATCTTGCACAAATTGCTGGAGTTGCGCGCCGGCGGACTGAGCATTCTGCTGATCGAGCAGAACGCGCAGGCCGCATTGCAGATCGCCGATCGCGCTTATGTGCTGTCCACCGGCCGGATCGTCGCCGACGGCGCGGCCGATGCGATTCTCGCTGATCCCAACATTGCCTCGGCCTATCTCGGCTGGGATGAGAACAAGCCGCAGGCGGAAACCCTGCGCAGCGCGGTGTCATGACCCAGACCTCCGAAGCCGTTTCATCCTCTCGCTCCGCGTTGAGCGGCATCGATGCCATCGCCTTGCAGGCGATGCTGCGGGTCGAGCCGCTGTGGAGCGATCTCGTTCCGGCGTCGGAGGCGATCGCGTTGCCGGACAAGGTGGTGCTGCATGCCGGCCCGCCGGTGGGCGACGCGCCGAGCGCGCCGATCCGCAATTCGGCGGCGATGGCTGTGCTGTTCGAAGGCTGGGCCGAGACCGAGGCCGATGCGTTCCGGATGATCGACCGCGGCGCGGTGCGTCTCGTGCCGGCGCAGGATCATGCGGCGGTGGTGCCGCTCGCCGCCGTGCTGACGCGCAGCATGTTGGTGCAGGTGGTGAGCGACCGCCACAATGCGAACAATCGCACCGTGTCGCCGCTCAACGGCGGCAACGGCCCGGCGATGCGGCTCGGCAAGGCCGGCGCGGATGTGGTGCGGCATCTGCACTGGCTCAACGGCGAGTTCGCCATGCTCTGGCGCGCGTTGCTAAAACATCCGGTGCCGCTGCTGCCGATCGCCAATGCGGCGTTGGCGCGCGGCGACGACCTGCACGGCCGCACGATGGCGGCGACCGATATCCTGGCGCGCGATCTGTTCGGCGCGTCCGAACCGATCCCGTTTTTGCAGCAGGGGCCGAGCTTCTTCCTCAATCTCTGGATGGCTGCCTGTCAGTGCATGGCGCGGGCCGCTGTCGGCATCGGCAGCAGCAGCGCGGTGATTGCCATCGGCAGCAACGGCAACGCATTCGGCCTGAAGATTGCCGGATGTCCGGATCGCTGGTTCACCGCGACGGCGGAGCCGCCGTCGGGAAACCTTGAGGCCGGGTTCACATCGGATGATCGCTTGGGTGCGATCGGCGACAGCGCCATCGTCGACGCGCAAGGTTTCGGGGCGATGGCGATGCACTGCGCGCCGGCGCAGGAAAAGGGACTCGGGCCTTTCATGCCGGCTTCGTCGCGCGATCTCGGCCGCGTGGTGATGAGCGCGGATGATTCGCGTTTCCCCGGCTTTGCCATCCGGTCCGGGCTGTTCGCGCGGCCTATCGCCGACGGGACGGCGACGCCGGCGATCTCGCTCGGCATCCTTGACCGTGCCGGCCGCAGCGGCCGGATCGGCGGCGGCGTCTATGTCACGCCGCGCGCGCCGTTCGTCGCGGCACGCGACGCACTGAAAACCAACAACTGATGGAGCGGGGAATGGCAGATGCGCCTCGTTCACTGTCAGCCGGCCGGACTGCATCTGATCGTTTCAGAGGGAGAGGGATATGAGGCAGAGTCTGTGGGGAGTGCTTGTTGCCGCGCTCGCGATGGCGGCTCCGGCGCATGCGCAATCGACCGTCAAGGTCGGTGGATTGCTGGAAACGTCCGGCTTTCTGGCGTCGCTCGGCAAGCCGGGTCTGGAAGGCGCGCAACTGGCAGTCGATGAAGCGAACGCCAAAGGCGGCATCAACGGCAAGAAGATCGAATTCATTAACATCAACACCGAGAGCGATACCAACAAGGCGGTGTCCGCCACCAAGCGCCTGATCGAGCAGGACGAGGTGGTCGGCATCATCGGCGCGATGAACAGCGGCTCGTCGTATTCGATCATCGATACCGTGCAGCGGGCGACGGTGCCGGTCGTGTCGAACGGCGGATCGCGCGGCATCGTCCTGCCGGCAGACAAGAAGCAATGGGTGTTCCTGGCGCCGCTCACCGACGTTCTGGTGCAGAGTGTCATGATGAACGATATGAAGAAGAAGGGCATCACCAAGATCGCTCTTCTGAATGCGGATTCCGGCTTCGGCACCAGCGGTCGCGGCGAGCTGGAGAAACACGCGGCGGACTACGGCATCAAGATCGTCATTCAGGAAACCTTCGGCAACGGCGATCAGGACATGACGCCGCAACTGACCAAGATCCGCGGCAGCGATGCGCAGGCGACGGTGGTGTGGGCGACCGGTCCCGGTCAGGCGATCGCGACGCGCAACTATCGCCAGCTCGACATCAAGCATCCGCTGTATCTGTCGCACGCGGCCAACGACTTCAATTTCCTGCGGCTGGCCGGCTCGTCCGCCGACGGCATCCTGATTCCGTCGTCGAAGCTCTATGTGGTGGACGAACTTCCGGCCAACGACAGCCAGCGCGATGTGATCAAGAACTTCGTCCAGCAATACGAGAAGAAGTACGGCCAGAAGCCGGCGACCTTTGCGGGCAACGGCTATGACGCGATGAAGATCCTGCTCGCGGCGGTCGGCACGGGCGGCACCGACAAGAAGAAGATCCGCGACGCCATCGAGGGGTTGAAGGATCATGTCGGCGTGACGGCGGTCTATACCTACTCGCCGACCGACCATTTTGGCGCGCAGGCGAGCAGCGTCGTCCTGCTGTCGGTCAAGGACGGCAAGTTCGTCATCGCCAAATGAGATGGCAGCGGGCGCGGGCTCGTCCCGCGTCCCTTGCTTCTTTCCCTTCGCAGAACTGATGAACCTCGCAACCGGCAGGTGTGAGCATGCCCCAGGTCACTCTTATTTTCTCCGACGGGGAGCGCAAACGCTTCGATGCGCCGTCGGACAAGCCGATCCTGGCGGCGGCCAAGTCCGCCGGGATTGCGCTTGCCAGCGATTGCGAGATCGGCGATTGCCAGACCTGCAAGGCGCATCTGAAGTCGGGCAGCGTCGAATTTGACGAACTGGCTTTCATCACCCTCGACGACGACGAGATCGAAGGCGGTGCGGTGCTGACCTGCGTGTCGATGGCGCAGGAAGACGTGGAGATCGAGCTGCCCTATGTGCGCGGCCATCTGATCCCCGAGAAAAAATACACGATGAAGATCACGGCGGTGGAGGCATTGTCGCCGACAACGGCGCGGCTGCGCGGCGAGCTGCCGCGCAATGCGATCTTTGCATTTCATCCGGGCCAGTACGTCAATATTCAGGTACCGGGTAGCGGTGCGCTGCGATCGTACTCCATGGCCAGCAATCCGGCACAGCCGAACAATCCGGAGTTTCACATCCGCCTGCTGCCGGATGGACAGATGTCGAACTTCATGCGGCGTGGCGACCTCGTCGGAACATCGGTCGAGATCGTCGGCCCGAAGGGCGTGTTCTATCTGCGCGAGGGGGACGATCCGGTGATCATGATCGCCGGCGGAACCGGCCTCGCGCCGATGGTGTCGATGCTGCAGGCGCTCGCGGCCGGCGTGCGCAACGCGCTACCGATCCTGCTGTGCTTCGGCGTCAATCGCCCGGACGATCTTTACGGGGTCGAACAGTTGGAGACGTTGCGCCGGCAATTGCCCCATCTCGACCTGCGCATAGCCATGGTCGAGCCGGACGGAACGTGGACTGGCCACAAGGGCTTCGTCACCGATCTGGTGACGGAGAAAGACATAACGGCGGCTTCGCGCGTTTATCTGTGCGGCCCGCCGCCGATGATCGCCGCCGCGCGGCAGCGCGTCGCCGGGTTCGGCGTTCCGGAGACGGCGATCTTCGCCGAAGAATTCATTCCCTCCGGCACCGCGACGGCGTAATGACATCCCGGTGATACGGGTGTGACGACGATGGTGTCCGAGATTGATGCCCCGCTGTTGACGGTCGGCCATTCCAACCGGACGTGGCCCGAGTTTCTGCGGGTGCTCGAAGCGGCGTCGATCCGCACGGTCTTCGACGTACGCCGCTATCCGGTATCGCGGCGGCACCCGCATTTCTCCAAGGACGAGATGCAGCCGGCGCTGGCGGCCGCGGGGATCGGCTATCGTCATTATCCCGAGCTTGGCGGCTATCGCGACGATGATGCCGTGGCCTCCGCGACCAGCCGCAACACCGCCTGGCCGGCGGGCTTCCTGCGCAACTATGCCGACTATGCGCTGACCGCGCCGTTCCAGCGGGCGCTGGCGCGGCTGTTCGGCGAATGGACGCCGGGCGGCGCGGTGATGTGCGCGGAGAAGAACTGGCGCGACTGCCATCGGCAGATCATCACCGATTATGCGCTCGCCGCCGGTTATCGCGTCGTGCATGTGGTCGATGAACGGGCACGCGAAGACGCGGCGATGAACGCGCGGGCGATCGTGCAGCCCGGCGCCGGCATCGTCTATGCCGCGGCGCAGCCGCCGCAACTCGGTTTCTCGTTCGACTGAGGGCTTGCGCCGCCGTCAGGCCGAAGCGCGAGCGGCGGCGATCAGCGGATCGGCCGCGTTTTCCGGGGCGTGATGCCGCTTCAGATAGGCGGCGAGCGCGGCAGCGATCACGTCGCCCGTGTCGCGTGGCGCGAGATCGAGCGCGAAGCTCTGCGCGTGGAGCAGCGCCTGTTCGATCTGTTCGAGCTTGAGCTCCGCCGCCTTGATCCCGGCATAGACCGGCCCGCCGGACGCCTTGAGTTCGCGGCGCGCCATGCGTACGGGCTTCACCAGGCTGTTGTGCCAGACGGCGGCGCTGGCTTCGATCTTGTCGAGTTCGTCCGCCGTCATCCGCGCGTGCCGGTCGGCGGCGATCCAGGCGACAAACAGCAGGAGATTGACGTCGATGCCGAACGCATCCTGCAGGCGGAGACAACTGTCGGCGACGCCGGGAGCGGCATAGACGGCGAGGGAAAACCGCCAGAACGGATTGTCGAGATCGGGGATCGCGAAGCCCGGACCGGGAGCATCGCTGGAGTTCGGCTTTACCTGTTTTGCGCTCAACGCCGTCGCCTGCATATTCGGTTGAAGGCGGCGATCGTACCGCGAAAGCGCGGCGCGATCAAAACCGCGCGTGCTCAGGTCATCCGTGGTTGTTGTCTCGTCTTCGCATTCCCGATACCTGTATCCGTCATGGCATCGGACCCTCAGCGATCCTCGCAGGACAAAGGCAACACACTGGCCGACGCGACGCGCTGGCTTGCCGGTATCGATCGGCTGCCGGACGAGGTCGCCGCGAAGGCGCGGCTGCTGCTGCTCGACACGATGGGCTGCCTTGTCGCGGGGCTCACCCATCATGAGGTCGCGCAATTCGGCGATGCGCTCCGCGTCGCGTTTCCCGGCACGGCAGCGTGGCTGACCTCGGATCATGCGCTTGGTCCCGCGGGCCTCGCGGCGGTTGGCGCGGCGGCGATCTGCTGGGATGAAGCCTGCGACGGGCATTCCGGCGCGCACGGCCGCCCGGCGCTGCCGGTGATTCCGGCGCTGTTGGCGCTCGGTACCGCCCAGCCGGTGACGCTCGGTGACGTTCTGCTCGCGCTCGTCACCGGCTACGAGATCGCTGCGCGCGCCGGCGAACTGTGGCGCATTCCGCCCGGCTGGCATGTGGATGGAAGCTGGCATTCGCTCGGCGTCGCCGCTGCCGTTGCGCGGATGACGCATGGCGCGGCGGCGATGCAGCCGGCGATCGAGGCGGTGGCGTGTCAGATACCGGCGAGCCTGTATTGGCCGATCACGCACGGCTCGGTCGTGCGCAACACCTATCCGGCACACGCGGCGCTGCTCGGCCTGATGGCGGGTGCGGCCGCGCGCGCGGGCTTTGCGATGCCGCAGGATACGTTTGCCGAGGCGCGCCGCCGGATCCTGCGTGCGACCGATGCCGGGGAGGCGACGCCGCCCGGCCGCTGGATGATCCTCGACGGCTATATCAAACCCTATGCGGGTGTGCGGCACGCGCATTACGGTGTCGCCGCCGCGCTACGCCTGCGCGAGCGACACGGGATCGCGCCGGAAACGATCGAGGCAATCCAGCTCGCGGTCTATGCCGAGGCCGCGCAGTATTGCAACAACCGCGCGCCGCGCACGGCGATCCAGGCGCAGTTCAGTATGTCCTATGCGATCGCGGCGGCGCTCGTGCTCGGCGATCTCGGTCCGGCCGCTTATGCCGATCTCGATCATCCCCTGATCCGCGCGCTGGAGCAGCGCGTGACGGTCGTGGTCGATCCGCAGCGCACGCAACGCGGCGCGCGGGTCACGCTCACCGTGGCCGGACAAGATCACACCGAGAGCGCCGACGTCGTGGCCGGCGATCCGGCTTTGCCGATGACGCGCGATGAGACCGTCGCCAAATTCCACCGTTACCTCGATCCGATCGTCGGCGCCGCCCGCGCCCATGACCTGGAGCAGCTTTTGCTGCAGGGCGAGGATGCGCGGGCCGTGCGGGCGTGCTTTAATCCGCCGCGCGCATAAAAACCTCAGCTACCAAAAGGGAGGAACGGCAATGCAGGATCGGAAAATTCACGGTCTGTCGCGGCGGACGCTGCTCGGCAGCGCGCTGGCGATGCCGTTCGTCTCCGGTACGACGACACTGGCGATGGCCCAGGGAGCAGTACAAGCCTATCCGACCCGCAGCCCGCGCATCGTCGTGCCGTTTGCCGCCGGTGGGCCGACCGATGTGCTGACCCGCATCGCCGCCGAGCGCGCGAGCGCAATGCTCGGCAAGCAACTGGTCGTGGAAAACAAAGGCGGCGCCGGCGGCAACATCGCCGGCGAGCAGGTCGCGCAGGCGGAGGCTGACGGCTACACCATGCTGGTGGCTGGGCAATCGATCCTCGCCATCAACAAGGCGCTCTACAAGAAGCTCTCCTACGACCCTGCCGTGGACTTCGCCTATGTCGGCATGCTCGGCGTGATCGCCAATGTGCTGCTGGTCAATCCCAGCGCCGTGCCGGTCCATTCGGTGGCCGAGTTGATCGCGCTTGCCAAGAAGAAGCCGGGCGATATCGCCTATGCCTCGAACGGGCCGGGCTCGCTGACGCATCTGACCACCGCGCTGTTCGCCAAGCAGGCTGGCATCGAACTGCTGCATGTGCCGTATCAGGGCGCGGCGCCGCTGATGACGGATCTGATTGCCGGGCGGGTCGGCATGACCTTCACCGCTGCGTCGGCGGCTTTGCCGCTGGTGCGGTCCGGTCAGCTTCGCGCGATCGCGGTGACGACGGGGAAGCGCAGCCGCTTCACCCCGGAGACGCCGACGCTGGTGGAGAGCGGATTTCCGGCGCTCGATATGCCGACCTGGTTCGGCGTCGTTGCGCGTACCGCGACGCCGCAGCCGATCCTCGCGCGCCTGCGCACAACGTTCGGCGATATCACCGCCAATCCGGATTACGCCAAGGCGCTGGAAGGAAAATCGATGGAGCCGATGCCGATCGCGCCCGATGCTGCCGATGCGTTTCTCGACAAGGAGCGCAAGCTGTGGGTGGAAGCGGTCAAGATCGCCGGCGTGTCGATCGACTAGCTCCACGTATCATCTGGAATTGCTGAGGTTCTGACCTTCGCAAAAAAATAGCGCCACCCGCATTGCTGACGGGTGGCGCCGCTTGTCGTCGGTCGCTTACGGCAGGATCGGCTTCTCGGGCAGATAGCCCGGAACGTAGACCTGCTCGGCGGTCAGCCGGTCGCCGCTGACCTCGATGTTCTTGTTGATGAAGTCGACCGTGCGCCGCATCTTTTCCGGCGTGATATAGCCGAAGCCGTTTTTCTGCACTTCCGGCGTCAGCGCGATGCGCTTGAGGATTTCGAGCTCCTCCTTGACGATCTGCGGATCGAGCGCCTTCACATACTGAAGCTGAATCTTGGTCGCCTCATCCGGATTGGCGAAGGTGTCCTTCCAGCCGCGCGCGGCGGCGCGGACGAACTTCTTCACGATCTCCGGATTCTTCTTCAGATAGTCGGCGTTGACGCCGATCGAGTTGGCGTAGATGTCGAGGCCGAGATCGCCGGCGAACAGGCAGACCGGCTTGGCATCGGGAACGGCGCGGCGGATCGCCGGTTCGCTCATCATGAACAGATCGATCGAGGCGACCTTGCGCGAGGCCAGCATCGGCACGCGCGCGGCGGGATCGATGTTGACGACCTTCATCGTCTTGCTGTCGATGCCGTTCATTTCCATGATCGCGGCCCAGATCTTGGGCACGAACGACGCGCTGCTGGTGCCAAGTTCGAGATTGACCAACTTCTTGGCGCTGTCGATGTTGGCGCCCGGATTGAGGCTGAACACGCAATAGGGTGGCTTCTGATAGCTCGCGGCGACGATCTTCACCGTGGAGCCGGCGCTACCGGCGGCGATGAGGCTCGGCACGTCGATGAAGCCGAACTCCGAGGCGCCAGTGGCGACCGCGCGGATCGCATCGGCGGTGCCCTTCGACGGAAGAATGGTGACGTTCAGCCCTTCTTCCTTGAAGTAACCTTTGCCGAGCGCGACATACCACGGCGCGTGCCGGCCGAGGCTGATGAAGTCCAGCGTGAACTTCACGTCCTGCAGAGCCTGGGCTTGCGCCGGCGCAGCCGCCGTTACCAAACACGCCGCGGCGCACGCGGCGGCAAGCAATCGCTTCATCGAAATCCTCCTGTTGAGCAACATCGAATTGTCTTCCCCCGCCTGTCTGCGCGTCGCCAGGTTGAACGGCAACATGCCGGCCGCAAATTGACAGGTAAGATATCATAAGATATTTCACATGAAGCGTACAAGCTTCGAGGATGCCGTCTCCGCGTGGCTGCCTGCGCGACGGGCTCCGCTGGCAGATCGGTCCTTTCTGCCCCTGCGCACGGTATGCGCGTAGGGGATGCGCGCATGGGAATGCGTGGATGTCTCGGCGCGGATGTTTCGCGCGAGATCCGGGGGGTGGTCCGTCCTGCGCGGCAGGCTGGCAGGCGACGGACCAACCACGGAAAGGCCCGAAACAACGATGGCTTTCGGTACCATCAGGAATGTCAGGAAGGTGTTCTCGGCCGGCGAGCTGATCTCGCGCAGCCGCGAGCCGGTGGTTGCGCTCGACGATGCGAGCTTCGATTTCGAGCAAGGACAGCTCGTCGCGCTGCTCGGGCCGAGCGGTTGCGGCAAGACCACGCTGCTGCGCATTGTCGCGGGGCTGATTTCCAAGACCTCGGGCTCGGTGAATATCGGCGGGCGCGAAGTGACCGAGCCGCTCGGGGACTATGGCTTCGTATTCCAGAGCCCGAGCCTGATGCCGTGGCGCTCGGTGATCGACAACGTGTTGTTTCCGATGGAGATCCTGAAGAACAACAACAAGGCGGCGCGCGCCCGCGCCAATGAATTGCTCGGTCTGGTTGGCCTTTCCAATTTCGCCCATGCGCGGCCGCATCAATTGTCCGGCGGCATGCAGCAACGTGTCGCGCTGTGCCGCGCGCTCATTCACCAGCCGAAGCTGCTGCTGATGGATGAACCCTTCGGCGCGCTCGATGAATTGACCCGGCTGGAGATGAACGACCTGCTGCTGCGCATCCGGCACGAAACCGGCGCCTCGGTGTTGTTCGTCACCCATTCGATTTCCGAGGCGATCTATCTGTCCGACAAGGTCATCGTGTTCAGCCGCCGTCCGGCGCGCGTCGCCAAGGAAATCCAGATCGATCTGCCGTATCCGCGCTCGCAGCGCACCCGTTTCACGCCGGCGTTCACGCAGGCCGAACGGATCGCCAGCGAGGCGCTTGGAGTGCTCGCGCCCGGTTCGGAAGCGGAGACGGGAGCTGCGTCATGATCAACCCCATGGTCGCGCGGCTCGTCACCCGCATCGGTTATCCGTTGTTTGGCCTCGTCGTCATTCTCGGCGCCTGGGTTCTCGCCTGCTGGCTCGGCAATCTGCCGACGGTGGTGCTGCCGACACCGGATAAAGTGTTTCACGCCTTCATCGCCCGCTTCGATCTGCTGATGAGCGAAGGCTGGGTGACGGTGAAGGAAACGTTCTACGGCTTCCTGCTGGCGATCGTCATCGGCATTCCGCTCGCGGTGGCCATCGCCAATTCGCGGCCACTCAACCTGATGTTCTATCCGCTGCTGATCGCGCTCCAATCAGTGCCGAAGGTGGCGCTGGCGCCGATCATCCTGGTGTGGCTCGGCACCGGCATGGAGTCCAAGCTGGCGATCGTCTGGCTCGTCGCGTTCTTCCCGATCATCGTCGACACGGTGGCGGGGTTGCGCTCGACGCCGCGCGAGCTGCTGGAGCTGGCCGACAGCCTGCGGGCCTCGCCAATGCAGGTTTTCCTCAAGGTGCAGTTTCCGGCGGCGCTGCCGTTCGTCATCACCGGCGCCAAGGTGGCGATCACGCTGGCTGTCATCGGCGCGGTGATCGGCGAATTCGTCGGCGCTAGCGAAGGGCTCGGCTTCCTGCTGTTGAGCGCGACCTCGCAACTCGACACGCCGCTCGCTTTCGCGGCGCTGTTCGCCTTGTCGTTCCTCGGCATCGCCGCCTATCTGCTGGTCGAACTGGCGGAAAAGCTGGCCGAGCCGTGGCTGCCGCCGTCGTCGCAGCGGCATTGAGACGCGGAAGCCGCCCATGGCGAAAGCGAAAACCAGAGCAGGAACGAAACGGACGCCGGCGCGTAAGCGCGCCGGCGCGCGCAAAGTGACGCGCAAGGTTGCCAAAGCCGCGATGCCTCGACCGCCCAGGGAAAAGTCCCGCAAGAGCGGGTCGCTGACGGCGCAGGCTTACGAGCAGATCAAGGAGAAGATCCTGACACTGCATTTTCTGCCAGGTCAGTATCTCAACGAGGGCGCGCTGTGCGAGTTGCTCGGTGCCGGCCGCACGCCGGTGCATCAGGCACTGCAGCGGCTCGAACTGGAAGGGCTGGTCGAGATCATGCCGCGCAAGGGCGTGGTCGTGCAGCCGGATAACTTTGCCGAGATTTTGAAGATCCTGGATTCCCGCGTCACCGTCGAGGCGGAGTTGGCGCGCAATGCCGCCGAACATGCCACGACCGAGGACGCGCGCGAATTGCAGCGGCTCGCCAGCGAAGGCTACGGCAACGGTCAGCCTACGGAGGTCGATACCTTCACCCGCGCCGATCGCGCATTCCACGCCAAGCTCGCGGAGATGGCGGGAAATCCGGTGCTGCGCGATTTCGCGCGCACGCTGCACGAGCGCTCGATCCGCTACTGGTATCTGCATCTGTGGCAGACCATGAACACCAAGGCGACCGCCGGCGAGCATAAAGCGATCGCCGACATGGTGGCGAAGGGCGACGGCGCCGGAGCCGCCAAGGCGGTCAGCCGTCACATCGAAAGCCTGCGCGAGCGATTGACGCGGGTGCAGAGCGCGGCCCAGCGCCGTCCTCTGCCGAGCCGGTAAACGACGAGACACATGACAGTCAGGGAGAGTGCGATGAGCGGAGCCTATTCCGGAGTTCCCAAGATGGGCGAGGGGATGCCGAGCCTCGACGAGGTGTTGCTCCAGAGCAAGGATTTGCCGTGGCGTGAAAAGTCGCTCAAGGGCATCAGCGAAAAGATGCTGTGGCGCAACGAGGAAACCGGCGCGTCGATCGCGCTGATCCGTTTCGCCAAGGGCTCGGGCATTCCGCAGCCGCACAGCCACGCCTCCAACCAGTTCATGTTCTGCCTGGAAGGCAAATATGAGTACACCAGCACCGGTACGGTGCTGACGGCCGGCTCGTTCTACTGGAACCCGAAGGGCAATGTGCATGGCCCGGCGGTGGCGCATGAGGACACCGTGGTCGTCGAGGTCTATGACGGCCCGCACTACCCGATCAAGCCGTCCTGGTACGCCAACGACGAGGACGCGCGCTGATGTCGGCGCAGCAGTCCGGCCCGGTGCGGATCGATGCCGCGCAACTGACGACGGCGGTCACCGATATCTTCGCGGCGCTCGGCGTGGCGCGCGACGATGCCCGGATCGTCGCCGAGGATCTCGTCACCGCCGATCTCGAAGGTGTGTCGTCGCATGGCGTCATGCTGATGCCGCTCTATGTGGAGCGCATCCTCAAGGGCTCGGTATCGACACGCCATGAAGGCGAGGTGGTCAGCGACCGCGAAGCCGCGGTGGTGATCGACGCGCAGAACGGCCTCGGTCAGCTCACCGCGCATCAGGCGGTGAAGCTCGCGGTGCCGCGCGCGCACAAGTTCGGCCTTGCGGCGGTGACGGTGCGCAACGCGTTTCACTTCGGCATGGCGGGTCGCTACGCGCGGATGCTGGCGGATCAGGGTTGCGTCGGCATCGTCATGTCGAACACGCGGCCGCTGATGCCGGCGCCGGGCGGCGCCGAGGCGCTGGTCGGCAACAATCCGCTCGCCATCGCGCTGCCGACGACGACCGCGCATCCCGCCGAGGTCGACATGGCGCTGAGCGCCACGGCCATGGGTAAAATTCGCCTCGCGGAAGCGGCGGGCAAAAGCATTCCTGAAGGCTGGGCAATCGATTCCACCGGACGTCCGACCACCAACCCGGCCGATGCGATCAAAGGCATGCTGTTGCCGGCAGCGGGGCCGAAAGGCTTCGGGCTCGCCTTCGCCATCGATCTTCTGTGCGGCGGTCTGTCGGATGGCGCGGTCGGCGCCGAGGTGCGCGCGCTCTATGGCAACGCGACCGAACCGTATCGCTGCAGCCTGATGTTCCTGGCGATCCATGCCGGGCACTTCACCGACGGTCAGCGTTTCGCCGAACGTGTCGGCGCGCAATCGGAGCGCGTCACCGCCTCGAAACGTGCGCCGGGCGTCGAACGCATCTATGCGCCGGGCGAAATGGCTTACGCGACGCGGCTTGCCAATGGCGGCACCTGCAACCTCAGCCGGCCGACGGTCGATAGCCTGATCAAGGCTGCCGCCAGCGCCGGCGTCACGCTTTCGTTCTGAAGGAGAGAGTTATCATGAAGCAACAGATCGTCTCGAAGAAGCTGCGTCAGCCCAACGGGCATTTTTCCCAGGCGACCGCTATCGCCGCCAAGGGCAAGATGGTGTTCATCTCCGGCATGACCGCGCGGCACCCCGACGGCAGCATCACCGGCGTCGGCGACATCAAGGCGCAGACCAAGCAGGTGTGCGAGAACCTCAAGGCGGCGGTCGAGGAAGCCGGCGGCACGCTCGACGATATCGTCCGCGTCGACGTCTATGTCCGCAACATGGAGCACTTCGAGGCGATCCACGAGGTGCGTCGCCAGTATTTCACCGGCATCGCGCCGGCCTCGACCATGGTGGAGGTCTCCAAGTTCGTTTCGCCGGATTATCTGATCGAGATCAATGCGATCGCCGTTCTGCCGAACGGTTAATAGGCGAATGATCAAGACGAGGATGCGATGAAGGCGCGGTTCGAGGCGGACGGAGATGTGATCGTCGTCACCGGTGGTGGCAACGGCATCGGCCGCGCGCTGGCGCGGGCGGCGGCGGGAGCCGGCGCCCGTGTCGTCATCTGCGATGTGGACGAGAAGGCGGCGGCGGATGCCGCTGCCGGCCATCCGCAGATTTCCATCAAGCGACTCGACGTCGGCGATCGTGATGCCGTGTTCAAGGTGTTCGCCGAGATCGAGCGCGAGCATGGCCGCATCGACGGGCTGGTCTGCGGCGCGGCGATCCAGCCGCGCACGCTGGTGCACGACATGGCTGCCGAGGAATGGCAGAGGGTGCTCGGCATCAATCTCAACGGCGTGGTCTGGTGCTATCAGGCCGCGATCAAGGGGATGATCGCGCGCCGTCGCGGCAGCATCGTCGCCTTCACCTCGGGCCTCGCGCATCAGGGTTGGCCGGAAGCCTCGGCCTATGCAGCTTCCAAGGGCGCGTTGATCGCCTTTGTGAAAAGCGCCGCCAAGGAAGTCGCGCAGCATCGCGTCAAGTTCAATCTGATCGCACCCGGTGTGATCGATACGCCGCAATACCGCGCCGCCAATGCCGGCGCCGACCACGACCGCTGGCGTGCCTCCACCGGAGTCGGCGCGCCGGACGATGCGGTCGGGCCGCTGCTGTTCCTACTGTCGGACGCGGCGTCGATGACGGCGTCGCTGATCAGCCGCGACTTTGCCTATGCGGCGCAGGATATCTGACCAAACAAACGTGTGTCGAAGAGTGCTGCCATGAAGCCGATCATCATCGTCGGGGCCGGTCCGGTCGGTCTCACCGCCGCGCTGGGACTGCGATTCTACGGTCTGCCGTTTGAAGTGTTCGAGGAGGACGAAGGTCTCTCCAGCGACACCAAGGCCGGCACGATCCTGACGCGGACCCTGGAAGCATTCCGCCGCTACGGCGTGGTCGACGAGGTATTGGCGAATGCGCTGCGCATCGACGAGATCGGCGACATCGAGCGCGCGACCAATACGGCGCGACCGTCGGTGCGCACCGAACTGCTCGCCGACGACACGCGCTACCCGTTCGTCGTCAACATGCCGCAGCATCATCTCGAGCCGATCCTGCATCGCGCGCTCCAGAAGACGCACCCGCAGGCGGTGCATCTGCGGCACAAGTTGCTGTCGTTCCGCGCGACCGACGACGGCGTTGTCGTCACCTTCGAGACGCCGGATGGCGTGAAGGAAGTCGAAGGCTCGTACTTGCTCGCTTGCGATGGTGGCCGGAGCACGGTGCGCTCACAACTTGGCATTGAAGTCGAAGGCGAGTCGCTCGATGCGCGCACGCTGTTGGTCGACGTAAAGGTCGACCTCGATGTGAAGAACCCGCGCGATTATCCCTATCTCGCTTATTTCGCCGACCCGGACGAATGGATGATCACCGTGCGCCAGCCGCACTGCTGGCGCTTTCTCTATCCGCTGGCGGCGGACAAGCCGGAGCCGACGCGCGAGGAATTCAAGGCCAAGGTGCTGCACTTCATCGGCCCGGTGGACGACCTCGAAATCCTCAACACCATCATCTACCGCATTCATCACCGCATCGCGTCTGAATGGCGGCGCGGCCGCGTGTTCCTGATGGGCGATGCCGCGCATCTGATCACGCCGATGTGGGCGCTCGGCCTCAACACCGGCATTCTCGACGCGATCAATCTGCCGTGGCGGCTCGCCTGGGTGGAGCGCGGCTGGGCCGACCAGTCGCTGCTCGACGGCTATGCGCGCGAGCAGCGCCCGGTCGCGGCCTATGGGTCCGGCGAGATGGCGGAAGCCGGCCGCAAATACATGCTCGGCCAGAAGGACGCGGTGAAAGCCATGTCCGGCGATGCCTGGGCCAACGCGCTGACGCGTACCATGCTGGGCGTGCGGCTCGACGTCGACCAGTCCGACGACTGGTCGATGGTGCGCACCGCGCGTGAGGCATTGCGTGTCGGCGAGCGCATCCCGGACGTCGAGCTGCATGGCGCCGATGGTCGGCCGGTGCGGCTGCATCAACTGGTCGACGACAGTTTCGTCGCGCTTTATTTCACCGATGTGCGCCGCCGGCCGGTGTTGCCGCAGGATACGCCGGGACTCAAGCATCTGATCGTGTCGCGCCGCGACGCGCCGCTCGATTCCGGTTTGCGCGAGCGTTCGCTGTTCGATGTCGGCGACCGCTTCCGCGAACGTGTCGGTTGCCCGACCGATACGGTGTTGCTGGTTCGCCCGGACGATCATGTCGCGGCGATCCTGCCGATGCGCGAGGGTGCGGTCGACGAAGTTTATCGCCGGATCGTCAGCGGCGCGCGGCCAATGAAGCCCACGGCCTCCAAATCGGCGGCGGCGTGACAAAGCAGCATGACATGACGGATCGCATCAGCCTCGACGTGCACGCGCATCTCGCCCCGGTTTTCCCCGAGGCGCTGGCGGCGATCGCCGGCGTGTCGTGGGACGCGGCCGCTGGCACCATGACGGTCGACGGCCATGTGATCGGCATCAAGCCGTTG
The DNA here is from genome assembly GCA_019635575.1 of Pseudolabrys sp. Lineage (GTDB taxonomy): Bacteria > Pseudomonadota > Alphaproteobacteria > Rhizobiales > Xanthobacteraceae > Pseudolabrys. The sequence goes on from JAHBZF010000004.1 coordinate 33,648, forward strand.
TTCAAGCCGGAGGCGCTGCTCGCGTGGATGGACGAGAATGGCGTCGAGCACGCCTGGATCTCGATCCCGCCGCCGCTCTACCGGCCGGAGCTGCGCGGCGACGCCGCACGTGCCTGGACCACCTATGTGAATGACGGGCTGCACAAGATCGCCGCGGCGCATCCACAACGCTTCTCGCCGCTGCCGCATCTGCCGCTGCAGGAGCCGGCGCTGGCGGCGGAGATCGCCCGCCACGTCATCGCGCGCGGTCATAACCGTTTTGCCGCGCCGTCAGGCGGCAATGGCGATCAGGTGTTGTCCGATCCCGCCTTTGCGCCGCTGTGGCAGGCGCTCAATGCCGCTAAGGCGTTTGTCTTCTTCCATCCGGGTGAATGCGCCGACGGGCGGCTCGACGCTTTCTATCTCTCCAATCTCGTCGGCAATCCTTACGAGTCCGCCGTCGCGATCTCGCATTTGGTGTTCGGTGGCGTCATCGAGACTTATCCGGCGATTCGATTCTGCTTCGCCCATGGTGGCGGCGCGCTGCCGATGCTCGCCGGCCGGCTGGAGCAGGGCTTCGCCACCGCGCGTCCCGGCATCAAGACCGGCGGCCGCTCGCCGCGCGCGTTGCTGAAATCCATCTGCGTCGATTGCATCGTCCATGACGAGCAGGCGCTGGCGCTGTCCGAACATGTGTTCGGTGCCGAGCATGTGGTGTTCGGCTCCGACTGGCCGTTCCCCATGGGCGTGCTGAAGCCGCATCAGCAGATCGCTGACGCGGCGCGCCGCCGCCGCATCTTTTGCGACAATCCGGATCGTTTGAAAAAGGAGACGACATGAAGCTGGGTCCCTCACAGCGCGGGCCGGAGCTTGGCCCGCTCGGCGACAAGATCATCTTCGAGAACGAGCACATCCGCGTCTGGAGCATCAAGCTCGCGCCGGGCGATCGTCAGGCGTGGCATCAGCATCATCTGCCCTATCTCATCGTGCCGATGACCAAGGGCAAGAACATCATGTATTTCGAGGACGGCCGCGAGCGCGAGACGCTGGAAATGCCGGGCGAGGTGCTGTGGCGCGAGGCCGGCATTCCGCACGAGCTGCTTAACATCAGCGACTGGGAATACCGCAACGTCCTGATCGAGTTCAAAACCGCCAAGGCCGGCGGCGGTCACTGACCTTTCGACGCTCCCGGTCAGTTCTCGGACTGGCCGGTGAGCAGGGCGAAGCTCTCGCGCCAGCGCGTTTTGCGCGTCTGTCGCGGCTCGGGTTCGTGGATCATCGCTTCGCCGAGCATCAATGAATAGAGAAGGCGCGCGCGCAGGCGCGTCTCGCTGCGGGCGAAACCGAGCGCGGCGAACTGCCGATACAGGAAGTCGAGTCGTCGGCGGTCGACTGCTTCGACCACACGCGCCACCTGCTCGTCCTGCAGCGCCCATTGCCGCACCGCCATCTCGGCGCGGAAATCGACCACGCCGGCATTGGCTTTGTTGAACAGCAATTCGAGTTTTGTGAGCGGCGCGTTCGGCGGCGTCTCCACCTCGTCGATGATCGCCTGCGTCTCTTTATATTGCCAATGTTCGAGCATGGCGTCGCGCAACGCCGCGCTCGATTTGAAGTGCCAGTAGAACGAACCCTTGGTGATGCCGAGGCCGGTGCACAGGCGCTCGATCCGCACCGCGTCCGGGCCATGTTCGCCCAGGATTGTCATGGCGTAGTCGATCCAGTCTTGCCGTGAGACCGATGCCGCGCCGGGTTTGGTTCCGGATTTGTGTCCGGAGCCTGTGCGGTCCTTGCCGTCTTCTTCTTTGCCGCCGGGCTTGCGCGTGGATTTTCGTGAGGTCGCGGCACGGAATGCCGGCGGGCGCGGTTGGATCTGGCGGGTGGGAGAGGTTGTCATGACGTCGACCAGGCTGGCTCTTTGCTATGGCACGATCCGCCGTTGCTGTCTCGCGCCGGTGGGCCGCGACGCGACCCTTCTGCTTATTCCGATAACCTTCGCCGGACGCCGTTGACCGCCGCCGCGGGGAACCGCTACACTCCATACCAAACCGAATGGTATGGAGCTAGCCCGGTGAAGTTTGGTATTCCGAGAACGGTCTACGGCGAGGAACACGAGATCCTGCGCGATTCCATCGCCCGGTTCCTGCGCGACGAGGTGTTGCCGGAATACGCCGCATGGGAGGAGGCGGGTGCGACGCCGGCTTCGATCTGGCGGCGGGCCGGCGAGATCGGTCTGCTCGGCACCAGCATTCCGGAAGCCTATGGCGGCGCGGGCGGCGACTTCCGCCACGACTCGATCGTGCTGGAGGAACTGGGCCGCTACGGCGTCGCCGCGCCGGCGTGGGACATGCACAGCTATATCATCGCGCCGTTCATCATCATGTTCGGTACGGAGGCGCAGAAAAAGGCCTGGCTGCCGAAGATGGCGAGCGGCGAGATGATCTCCGCCATCGGCCTCACCGAGCCGGGCGGCGGCAGCGATCTCAAGGAGCTGCGCACGCGTGCCGTGCGCGACGGCGATCACTATGTGATCAACGGCGCCAAGACCTTCATCACCAACGGCCACATCGCCGATCACGTGCTGCTCGCCACCAAGACCGCACCCGAACTGGGCGCCAAGGGCATCACGCTGTTCTGGCTCGATCTCAACTCGCCCGGCGTGCGCCGTGGCCGCAACCTGAAGAAGATCGGCAACAAGGCGCAGGACACCGCCGAACTGTTCTTCGAGGACGTGCGCGTGCCGGCCGCCAACATCGTCGGCGGCGAGAACGAGGGCTGGAAGGTGCTGATGCACGGGCTGGTCCGCGAGCGCCTGGTGGTCGCGGTGCGTTCGGTGGTGATCGCGGAAGCGGCGGTCGATCAGACGGTGGAGTACACCAAGACGCGCAAGGCGTTCGGCAAGACCGTGTTCGATTTCCAGAACACCCAGTTCGAACTGGCCGAGATGGCGGCGGAGGTGGAGGCGGCGCGGCCGTTCGTCGATCGCTGCATCGAGCTGCACGCCGAGGACGCCTGCAACATGGACGTCGCCGCCAAGGCCAAGCTGTGGACCACCGATCTCGCCGATCGCGTGCTCGATCGCTGTCTGCAACTCCATGGCGGCTACGGCTATATGTGGGAATTCCCGATCGCGCGGGCCTGGGCCGATGCGCGCGTGCACCGCATCTATGCCGGGACGAACGAGGTGATGAAGTATATCATCGCGCGGAATCTGTAACCGATCCCGCCCCGTTGTCCGCCGATGTCCGACGTCTCGCCGCTCTCGCCTCCCAATGCAACGCTGCCGGCACTGGTGGCGGCGGCCTGTCGCTGGCGCCATCACCAGCCGCTGCTGTGCGATGCGCAGTTGCGGCTGACCGGGCGTGACTGCACGGAGCGGCTGGCGCGGCTCGATATGGCGCTCGAAAAGCTCGGCGTCGGCAGCGGCACCACGGTGGCGATCCTCGCGGGTAGCGCGGTCGCGACCGCGCTCGTTCTGTTCGCCGTCTCGGCGCGCGGCGCCACCTGCTGTTTTCTGCACACCTACGAGCGTGAAGAGAACAATGCCGACGTGTTGCGCGCGATCGGTGCGCGGCTGCTGATCGCCGGCCCGCAGGATATCTATCGCGGCAAGGGCGAACGCATCGCCGCCGCGGCGGACATCGCGCTGGCGATGGTCGATGCGCAGGCGACCGGGCTCACCGTGCTGCGGCCGGGCGCGGTCGGCTCTGGCGCGCGGCGGCCGATCGGTGCGGACGACCCGGCGATGCTGCTGCTGTCGTCAGGCACCACCGGCAAGCCGAAAGTGGTGGTGCATACGCATCGCACGCTGGTGGCGGTTGCCGGCGCCGGCACGCCGATCTACGGCCGCTGCACGGAGGATGATCGCATCGCGGTCGGCATGCAGCCGTCGTTTGCGGCGTGGATCTTCACCATGCTGCCGTTCTTCACCGCGCGAGCGCTGATCGTCTTTTCCGAATGGACCAATGCGGACGATTATCTGGCGCTGCTGGCGCGCGAGCGCATCACCATGGCCGCGCTGGTGCCGACCGTGTGGCGTATGGTGCTTGCCGCCGGCCCGGAGGCATACGATCTCGCCGCGTTGCAGGTGGCGTTCTTCTCCGGCGAACCCGGTTCGCAGTCGTTGGTCGAGGCGCTCGCGCGGATCGCGCCCGATGTGCGCACCGCTTATCTCGCGTCGGAGATCGGCTGCGCCTGCGGCATTGCCGCGGGGCTCGATGTTTTGCGGCAGCCGGGCAAGGCCGCCTGCGTCGGCCGGCCGGTGCCGGGTGGAGACGTGCGGCTGATCGATCCGGAAAGCGCGACATTGCGCGACGTTGCGCCAGGCGAGACCGGCGAGATCGCGGTGCGCGGTCCGTCGCTGGCGCTGGGCTACTGGAACAATGAGCCGCTGACGGCGGCGCGGTTCGGTGACGGCTGGTGGCGCAGCGGCGATCTCGGCCAGATCGACGCGGACGGCTATGTCTTCGTCAAGGGCCGGCTCGACAACCGCATCAACAGCGGCGGCATCAAGATCCACGCTGAAGAGGTGGAGGCGGTGCTGCTCTCGCATCCGCAAATCGCCATGGCGGCAGTGGTCGGTGAACCGGACGAACAATGGGGCGAGCGCGTCGTTGCCCATGTTGTGGCGCGCAACGGCTCCCTGACTGTCGATGCGGTGCTCGCGCATTGCGCCGGCGGCACGCTGTCGTCGCGCAAAATCCCGAAGGCCGTCTATTTCCACGACCGGCTGCCGACCGGTCCGACCAACAAGCTGCTGCGTCAGGCGTTGCGGCAGAAAGGGCGTTCCGATGCTCAATGACCGGATCGAGGAGCGCTGGATCGCGGCGTTCGTCCGCGTGTTCCAGCTTTGCAAGATCGCGCCGGGCGATCAGGTGGCGATGCTTGCGGAGACGCAGTCGCGCGCGCTGAACATCCAGCTTGCCGAATTGGCGTTGCAGCGGATCGGCGCGCGGCCGTTCCTGCTCCAGGTGCCGACGCCGGCGCAGACCATCCGCGTGCCGGTGCGCTCCACCGGCGCGAGCGCGGCGATCGCCGGCCAGCGGCCGGTAATCGAGGCGATGAAAGCCTGTCCGGTGGTGATCGATCTCACCGTCGAAGGTTTGATGCACGCGCCGGAGACCCGCGAAATCCTCAAGGCCGGCACGCGTATCCTCAACATCAGCAACGAGCATCCGGATGCGCTGGAGCGTCTGGTGCCGGACGAAGAGATCAAGCAGCGCTGCCTGCGCGCGCGCGAACTGTGCAAGGGTGCGAAGCGGATGACGGTGACGTCCGCTGCGGGAACGAAGCTCGATGTCGATCTCGGTGGCGCTGTGCATGTGCCGATCTGGGGTTTCACCGACAAGCCCGGCACGCTGGCGCACTGGCCGGGCGGACTGATCGTCAATTTCCCGCGTGCGGGCACCGTCAACGGCACGCTGGTGCTCGACGCCGGTGACATCAACCTCACGTTCAAGCGCTACCTGGAATCGCCGGTGACGCTGACGCTCGACAACGATTTCGTCACCGACATCAAGGGGCACGGCACCGACGCCGAACTGATGCGGCGCTATCTCGCCGTCTGGAATGATAAGAACGCCTATGCGGTTTCCCATGTGGGTATCGGGCTGCATCCCGATGCGCGCTACGAGTCGCTGACCATGTACGATCAGCGCGATACCAACGGCACGGAAATCCGCGCCTATGCCGGTAATTTCCTGTTTTCGACCGGCGCCAATGAATTCGCCGACCGCTTCACGCTCGGCCATTTCGATATTCCGGTGCGCGGCTGCACCATTGCTGTTGACGATAGGGTGCTGGTGCGCGACGGCGCGCTGACGGACCTCCTGCCATGACCTCTTCCATGGAGTCATTGGCTATCAAGTTGCGGGGGCAGGGACGCGATCTCGTATTTCTGCACGGCCTCGGCGGCAGCAGCGAGAGCTGGAATCCGCAACTTGAAGCGCTCGGCAACGGCTTCCGCTGTCTCGCCGTCGACCTGCCGGGTTATGGCGGTTCGCCTCCGACAGACCCGATGACCTTCGCCGCCTGGGCCGATGCGCTCGCCGCGACGTTTGATGCGTTTGCCGTGCGCGATCCGGTGGTGATCGGCCATTCGCTCGGCGGCATGCTGGCGCAGGAATTCGTCGCGCGTTACCCGGCGAAGGTCGGCAAGCTCGTTCTGTCCTGCACCAGCCCGGCATTCGGAAAGGCCGACGGCGATTTTCAGAAGCAGTTTGTCGCGCAACGCCTGCGCGCGCTGGTCGCCGGCGGCACCATGAAGGACGTGGCGGAGGAATCGGTGCCGGCGCTGTTCGGCCCGTCCGCGCCGCGCGAGGCGATCGTTGCCGCGACGGCGACCATGGCGGTGGTGCCGGAGCCGACTTATCGCGCCGCGCTCGACTGTCTCGTCTCGTTCGACCGCCGCGCATCGCTTGCCGCGATCAACGTTCCGGTGTTGCTGTTGTCGGCCGAGCACGACAAGGCCGCGCCGCCGGTCGTGATGACGCGCATGGCAGAGAAGATTCCGCATGCGCGCCACGTCTCGTTCGACGGGCTCGGGCACCTGCCGAACATCGAGGCGCCCGCGCGCTTCAACCGCGAGATCGCGGCGTTCGCCGCCGGCTGACGGTCAGGCGACCGTCAGCACGATCTTGCCGATATGCGCCGATGATTCCATCAGCTTGTGCGCGTCCATCGCCTGTTCCAGCGGGAAGGTGCGATAGATCACCGGCTTGATCTTGCCGGCCTCGATCAGCGGCCAGACCTTCTCGCGCAACTGCTGCGCGATTGCCGCCTTGAACGGCACCGGCCGGGCGCGCAGCGTCGAGCCGGTGATGCTGAGGCGCTTGCGCATCACCGTCATGATGTCGAACTTCGCCTCCGGCCCGTCGAGGAAGGCGATCAGCACGATGCGGCCGTCATCGGCGGCGCAGGCCACCTCGCGCGCCACATAGCTGCCGCCGACCATGTCGAGCGTCACGTTGACGCCCTTCTTGCTGGTCAGTTGCTTGATGACCTCGACGAAATCCTCGGTGCGGTAGTTGATCGCCTTGTCGGCGCCAAGCGATTCGCAGGCGCGGCATTTCTCGTCGTTGCCGGCAGTGACATAGACCGTGTTGCCGAGCGCCTTGGCGATCTGGATCGCGGTGACGCCGATCCCGGACGAGCCACCCTGTACCAGCAGACTTTCGCCGGCGGCGAGCCTGCCACGATCGAACACATTGCTCCACACCGTGAAGAACGTTTCCGGCAGCGAGGCCGCCTCGACATCGCTCAAGCCTTTCGGGACCGGCAGGCATTGCGCGGCGGGCGCGACGCAGTAGTCGGCATAGCCGCCGCCGGTCACGAGGGCGCACACCCTGTCGCCGGCTTTGAGCGTCTTCACCGACGCACCGACACGCTCGACCACGCCGGCGATCTCGAGGCCGGGAATGTCGCTGGCGCCGGGCGGCGGCGGATAGACGCCGTGGCGTTGTGCGACGTCCGGCCGGTTGACGCCGGCGGCGGTGACGCGGATCAGTACATCGTCCGCGCCCGGCTCGGGCATCGGCCGTCGGGTCAGCGTGAGGGTTTTGGAGGCGATCTCCATCGCGCGCATGGTCATGGTGGTGTGGTTCCGGTTTCTCGTTCCGTCGTGACGATCAGTTTCTTTTTAAAGCCGGCGCAATCGCCGGGATTTCATGCCGTAGCGCGGCAAAGTGAGTGGTGGCAGCAGCGTGATGTCGCAGTCGATCCCGCATCGGGCGGCAAGCGCCGCATGCAGCCGATGCTGTAAACCGTCGAGATCGGTGGCGTCGAGCCCGTATTCGGCGCGCAACGCCAGCCGCGCGTCGGCCGTGTGATAAAGGAGTTCAAACGCCAGCGTGAGATCGGGATAAAGCCCGGCGATCACGGCCTGAACGTCGGCCGGCAGCACGCGCCGTCCGCCAATGGCCACGGCGTCCTCGACGCGGCCGCGGCAGACGAGGCGCGGCGAGACGCGCCCGCACGGACACGGGCCGAGATGCAGGTGCACGATGTCACGGGTGCGCAGCCGCACCACCGGCGTGCAGTCACGGGTGAGATGCGTGGCGATCAGTTCGCCCTCCGCGCCGTCGCGCCAGCCGATCGCTGCACCGGTCTCGGGATCGGCGAGTTCGAGCAGCAGATCGTCCTCCGCCACCAGATGATTGCCGGGCGAGTGCCCGCACATGGCGGCATAGACCGGCAGCAGGTCGGCGTTGCCGAGCGCCTCTCGCGCCGGCGCGCCCATGCGCTGTTCGATGATCCGCCGCAATTCCGGAATGCTGCCGCCAGGCTCCGCGCCGAGCAGGATGCCGCGCAGGCTAGGAATTCCGGCTTCGGACTGCGGCACGTCGTCGAGCAGGTGGATGATGTAGGACGGCGTGCAGAGGATGAACTGCGCATGGCAGTCGTTGGCGAGGCGGATGAGCTTGCGCGGTTCGCCGGGGCCGGCCGGCACGACCGTCGCGCCGAGCCGCTGCAGCGCCGCCACCACCGGCACGCCGCCGGTGAACATGCCGAAGCCGAGCGCGTCGATGACGACCGCGCCCTCGCTGACGCCGTTAATGGCGAAACACCGGCTGGCGATCTCGACCCAGGTCTCCCAGTCGCGCGCGGTGAGGCCGACATAATGCGGCGCGGCCGCCGTGCCGGAGGACGACAGGATCAGCCGCACATCGGTCATCGCCGTCGCGGCATGCGCGCCGAGCGGCGGCATCTCGCTCTGGCTGGCGCGCAACTCGGCCAAGTCGGTCATCGGCCAGTCGCGGATCGTCATGCCGTTGCCGATCCGGCCGGGATCGAGGCCGGCGAGTTTGCGGGCGTAGAACGGCGAATCCGATGTCAGGCGGTGCAATTGCGCACGTAACGCCGGCAGCGGATCGCGCGCCGCGAGCATCAGCCGGTGATTCCGTGTTCGGCCGCGAGCTGCGCCGCCATCAGGGCTTCCGCCTCGGCCGGTCTCTTTTGTTCGACGGCGCGCGCGAGATCGCGCAGCCGTTGACGGGATTCGGCCATCCAGCGCGGGTCGCGCACGCGCGGCGCGATGGCGCTGCGGATCGGCGTCATCATCCGCTCCAGCAGGTGGGCGAGCAGCGGATTGTCGCCGAGCGCGGCGAGCGTCGCATGCACGTCGGTCAACGCCAGCGTCAGCCGTGCCGGCGACGTCGCATCGTTGTCGAGCCGCGCGAGCGCGCTGACGAGATCGAACTGGTCTCGCGGCGCGCGGAAGCGGGCGTCGCGGATCAGCGGCAACGCGATGGCGCGGCGAGCGTCATAAAGCTGCCGGGCGTCGGCCGCCGGCATGTCGCTGTCGGCGCGCGACGGCTTGAACTCGTCCGGCACCCGCTCGGCGATGAAGGTGCCGCCGGCCGAGCCGCGGCGGATATCGAGATAGCCGCCGGCTTCCAGCACGCGCATGGCTTCGCGGATCACCGATCGCGACACGCCGAACGATTCCGCCAGCATCGGCTCGGATGGCAGGCGGCTCCCCGGCGCCAGTTCGCCGGTGCTGATGCCGAGCCGCATCTGCCGGATCACCGATTCCGATTTCCGCTCCGGGCGGATCGTCTTCAGGGCTTTGAACAGAGGTTGTGTCATCCGGGTCGGGGCATCCTGGCTGAGTGTTCGCGGGCTGGATCGTCAGGGTCAGCGTTTGCCGGCAGGCGCGCTGCCCACAGGGAGTTCAATTCCGGGTCTGACCGTGGTCGAGCCAGCTTGACTTTACCAGCCGTCAAAATGTCTAATGTCAGACAATAGGTGGAAGCCCTTGGAAAGCAAGGTGGTTTCCGGCCGAAAAACCCTTGGGGAGGGGACAATGAGCACTGGAGCATCGGCCGCGCCGCGCGCCGGAACATCGATGGTCAAGGTGGCGATGGCGTCGTGCATCGGCACCGCCATCGAATATTACGACTATCTCGCCTTCGGCATCGCCGCGGCGCTGGTGTTCAACCAGTTGTTCTTCCCGGCGCAGGAGCCGCTCACCGGGACGCTGCTCGCCTTCGCCGCGTTCGGCACAGGCTTCATCATCCGCCCGCTCGGCGGCATCATCATCGGCCATTTCGGCGACCGCTTCGGCCGCAAGCGCATGCTGGTGCTGACGCTGCTGTCGATGGGCATCGCCACGTTCCTGATCGGCTGTCTGCCGACCTATGCGCAGGCCGGCGTCTGGGCGCCGATCGCGCTGGTGTTGCTGCGTCTCGTGCAAGGCTTCTCCGCGGGCGGCGAATGGGCCGGCGCGGTGCTGATGGCGGTGGAGCATGCGCCGCCGAACAAGCGCGGCTTCTACGGGAGCTGGGCGATGCTCGGCATCGGCCTCGGCGCGCTGCTGGCGCTGGTGGCGTTCGGCGCGCTCGGCTCGCTCGACCGGCAGGCCTTCATCGAGTGGGGCTGGCGACTGCCGTTCCTGCTCAGCGCGGTGCTGGTGCCGATCGGCCTTTATATTCGCGTCAGCGTCGCGGAATCGCCATCGTTCGAGGAGTTGCGCCAGCGTAACGCCGTGCTGCGCATGCCGGTTCTCGACGTGATCAAGACCTATCCGAAGACCATCCTGCTCACCGCCGGCACCAATCTCGGCTACAACACCTTCATCTATCTGGTGTTCACCTTCACGCTCGCTTACGCGACGCAGACGCTCAAGCTGCCGCGCAGCCTGATCCTCAATGCGTCGATGCTCGGCTCGGTGCTGCAGATGGTGTCGGTGCTGGCGTTCGCCGCGTTGTCGGACCGCATCGGCCGCAGGCCCGTGCTGATGGCCGGGGCGATTGCGATCGCCGTCTATGCCTTCGCCTATTTCCACATCATGGATATCGGCACGCCGGGCGCGGTCTATACCGCGATCTGCCTCGCCTATGTGGTGTCGGCGATCATGTTCGGGCCGATCGGCGCGTTCTTCTGCGAGCATTTCGGCACGCAGGTCCGCTACAGCGGCGCGTCGCTCGGCTATCAGCTCGGCGCCGTGCTCGGCGGCGGACTGGCGCCGACGCTGGCGGTGGCGCTGTACGGCATGAGCAACCAGCAGACGTGGTCGGTGTCGCTTTATGTCGCGCTCGCGGCGGCTCTCAGCTTTGTCTGCCTGCTGCTGTTGCGCGAAACCGGCGATGAATCGCTCGATGCCGCCAAGCGGGGCGGCTGACGGCGCGCCGCCTGATAAGGCCATGCGACGTGTGCCGCCGGTGTGTCGCCGGCGGCCGGCGTGCTTGTGTGGCCTGCATTCATAACGCAATCTTCTAAGTCCATCTGACTATGCTGCCTTGTCAAAGGACGGCATCGATGGATGATCGGATGGTGCTGGCGTGCATGCGGGGGCGCGCCGTTCGGCGGCACGGCCGGCGTGACAACGCCTGGCTTGAAACGCTGTCCATCGAGAGGGAACGCGAGCCGGAAGGCTCCGGCACGGATACAGCATGCAGCAAACGGCATCGGATCGTCCTTCGGCTCTGGCGGCATCCCCTGCGCCGGCGATCAGCCTGACCGATGTCGGCCTGACATTCGGCGATGCGGTGATCTTCGAGCATCTGTCGTTCGATGTGCGGCCGGGCGAGTTCCTGTGCCTGCTTGGCCCCTCGGGTTGCGGCAAATCGACCACGCTGCGGCTGATCGGCGATCTCTTGACGCAGCAGAGCGGCACGGTGCGCGTCGGCGGATTGCCGCCGGAGCAAACCTGGGATCGCCTCGCTTATGTGTTCCAGAATCCGCGGCTGTTACCGTGGAAGAACGCGCTCGACAATGCCGCGTTCGGGCTGGAGATGCGCCGGCCGCAGATGCCGGCCGCGGAACGGCGCGCCATCGCCACACGGCAACTCGCGCGCGTCGGCCTTGCCGCCGATGCGCAGAAGATGCCCAACATGCTGTCGGGCGGCGAACGCCAGCGGGTCTCCATCGCCCGCGCGCTGGCGCTCGATCCGGCGATCATCCTGATGGATGAACCGTTCTCCGCGCTCGATCCGAATACGCGCCAGCGGTTGCGCCAGGAACTCGTCGATCTCTGGCGCGACAGCGGCAAGACCGTGGTGTTCGTCACCCACGACATCGACGAGGCCGTGTTCCTCGCCGATCGCATCGTCATCCTCTCGCGCAAGCCGTCGTCCGTCCGTGCCGTCGTCACGGTCGATGCGCCGCGCCCGCGCGATCTGGAAGCCTCGGCCGAGTTGCGGCAGGTCCGCGGCGAGCTGGCCGCAATATTCAACGATATGGGCGTGATGCCCGAAGCGGAGGAGGAACACGCATGAAACATTTTGGCCGCAAACATTTCGGCCCCGTGCTCGGTGCGCTACTTGCCGTCGGACTGTCGGTGGCGCCGGCACTGGCCCAGCAGCGGACGATGAAGCTCGCCTATTTCGCCGATCCGTCGCGTGACGCGGTGCTGTGGGCGATCCGCAACGGCAAGGTCACCTCCGATCGCATCAAGATCGAGGCGACGCCGATGCAGATTTCCGAACTGGTGCAGACGATGCCGACCAAGACCTTCGACGTGGTCGAGACCTCGTCGATGGCGATCCCGTTCGGCCGCGCGCGCGGCCTCGACCTCAAGTTGATGGGCGCCGGCATCGTGCCGCGCGAGCCGGTCGGCGGCACCAATATCTGGGTGAAGAAGGACAGCCCGATCAAGGCCGTCGCCGATCTCAAGGGCAAGAAGATCGCGGTCTATTCGATCTCGTCGGCGGCGGACGTGGTGCTGCGCACCGCGCTTGCCGAGGCGCATCAGATCAAGGTCTCGACCGAGGGCGGCGACGTGCAACTGATCCAGATGCCGGTGCCGGCGATGGCAGCGGCGCTCGCCTCCGGCAATGTCGACGGTGCGACGCTCGCGCAGTCGCAAGCCTACAAGGCGATGCACGGCAGCGATTTTCGCCTGCTGGTGTCGCCCGGCGAGATCATGAAGAAGAAATACGGCCTGACGATTCCGACCTCGCTGTTCGTCGGTTATGACGAGAAGCTGAAGAAGGATCCGGAGTTGTACAAGGAATTCATGGCGATGCTCGTGAAGTCCAAGGAATACGCGCTGGCGCATCCGGATGAGGTGTTCGGCGTCGTCGGCAAGGCGAGCAACATGGAGCCGGCGTTCTTCAAAGCCTGGTTTGACGACTTCAACGAATTCCCGATCGTGCTGCCGGAAGCGGTGATCAAGGCCAGCGATCTCCTGTGGGAGAAGGGCAAGGCGCTCGGCATGATCAAGAGCTATGAACCGGCGGCGAGCGTCGTTTGGGATGGCGCGGTGATCAGCAAAGCGCCGGCGAAATGAGCGCGACCGCTGCCGCGCCAAGCCGGCCCCGCGGCAAACGGGAGCCGGCGGTCTCGCGCGGATCGCTCGCGGCATTCGGCTTCACGGTCGCGGCGTTCCTGATCTGGGTGCTGGTCGCCCAGATCGTGCCGCCGTACCAGATTCCCGGTCCTGCCGCCGTGCTGGCGCGGATGGCGGATTTCTTTGCGCCGCAGCTCGGCAGGCAGTTGCTGACCTCGCTCGCGCATGTGGTGATCTCAACCGCCGCGGCGTTCGTGATCGGCGCGGCGCTGGCGTTCGTGGCGCATTACCTGCGCATCACGCGGCTGACGGTCGATACGTACCTCACGCCGTTCCTCAATGCGTTTCCCGGCATCGCCTGGCTGTTCCTCGCCATGCTGTGGTTCGGCGTCAACAGCTTCACGGTCGTGTTCGCGCTGACGATGACGCTGTTGCCGTTCTCGATCATCAATATCCGCGCTGGCCTCGATGAGATGGACCGCGATTTCCTCGAGCTCGGCCGTAGCCTGACGCGCGGCCGCGTGATCTCGTTCCGCAAATTGTTCGTGCCGATGCTGGTGCCTTATGTGTTCGCCGCGCTGCGGACCAGCTTCGGCGTCGCGTGGAAGGTGGTGCTGACGGCCGAACTGTTCGGCGGCAATGCCGGCGTCGGTTATGTGCTCAACACCGCGCGGCTGCAATTCGACACCGAGACGATTTTCGCGATCATCCTGTTCATTCTGCTGTTCGTCACGCTGGCCGAAACCTGTGTGTTCCGGCCGCTGCAGCGGGTGATCGCCCGGAGATACCGTGGTGAATAGTTCGCGCATCTCCGCCCAGGCCATCGCAGGTCAAGCATTCGCGATCGCCGTGGTCGCGCTGCTGGTCACCGGCTGGTGGCTCACGGCGCGCGGCATGCCGTCCTATATCCTGCCGGGCCCGCTCGACGTGCTGAAGCGGTTGTCGGACTTCGTGCTGAACAGCGACCTGCTGTATCACATGGGCGTCAGCTTCCTGCGTGTCGGCTTCTCCGTGTTCTGCGCGCTCGCGCTCGCCGTGGTGCTCGGCCTGATGAGCCACGCCTCCCCGGTGGTCGCGGCGGTGGTGGAAAAGCCGGTTCTGACGTTCCTCAACAGCTTCCCGGCGGTCGGCTGGGCGATCCTCGGCATCATCTGGTTTCAGGTGTCCGACGCGACCATCATCTTCATCCAGGTCGCGATCATCCTGCCGTTCTGCCTGATCAATGTGCTGCAGGGCTTCAGCCTGATCGATGCCGACATCGACGAACTCGGCCGCAGCCTGTCGCGCAGCCGCTGGCGGCGCTTCACCCGCATTACGTTGCCGCTGATCATGCCGTTCCTGATCGCCGGTTTGCGCATCGCCTATGGCATCTGCTGGAAGATCGCGCTGGTGTCCGAGCTGTTCGGCAGCACCTCCGGCCTCGGCTATGTGATGATGCAGGCCCAGACGAATTCCGATGGCGCGACGGTGTTCGCCACCTGTCTGGTGATCGTGCTGATCTTCGCGCTGGTCGACCGGCTGCTGTTCCGCCCGCTGGCGCGGCGCTATTCCGTCAATGCGGGACGAGCGTGAGCGCGATGACGGGCGACGGCCGGGGAGCAGCAAGCGCGGCGGAGCTGGCCTTCGTCGGCGGCAAGGTCGTCTGTCCCGACCGTAACACCGAGGCGCTGCTGGTGCGCGGCGACACCATTGCCGCGGTCGGCACCGACGCCGAGATTCGTCAGGCGATGGCGCCGCAGGCCCGTGTGATCGATCTGCGCGGCCGCACTATGGTGCCGGGCTTCATCGACGGCCATGCGCATATGGACCGCGAGGGCCTGAAAGCGGTGCTGCCGTCGCTCGCGGGCGCGCAGAGCATCGACGATATCCTCGACATCATCGCCGGTCTCGCCGCGCGCACGCCGCGCGGCGAATGGATCGTCACCATGCCGGTCGGCGAGCCGCCGTCTTATGAAGATGTACCGGGCCGATTGAAGGAGCAGCGGTTTCCCAATCGCTGGGATCTCGACCGGGTCGCGCCGCATCACCCGGTCTATATCCGCTCGATCTGGGGTTACTGGCGCGCGTCACTGCCCCTGGTGTCGATCGCCAACAGCGAGGCGCTGCGCCGCGCCGGCATCGATGCGCGCACCATGCCGCCGGCGCCCAGCGTCGAGATCGGCCGCGATCCCGCGACCGGCGAACCGAACGGCATCTTCTCCGAGACGAACAAGATGCCGGTGGTCGAGCACACGCTGATGCGCTGCGCGCCGAATTTCACGCAGACGCAGCGTGCGGCGGCGCTGATCGACTCCATGCGGATCTACAACAGCGTCGGCACCACCGGCGTGTTCGAGGGTCACGGCGTCGCCGGCGATGTGGTGCGCGCCTATCAGCAGGCGCGCGACAGCGGCCGCCAGACGGTGCGCGCCACTTTATCGTTCAGCCCGGTCTGGCGTTCGGATGAGAGCGAGGATTGCATCGCGCTGTTGCGCTCGTGGGGACAGTGGCTTGCCGGCCGCGGTCTCGGCGACGACTGGTTGCGCATGCAGGGGATGTTCTGCGAGGCCGACGATTCTTGCGAGCGGCCGCTACGCTCGCAGGCGTTTCCGCAGACCGGCTGGGCCGGCTTCCATTACGAGGCGTCGGTGCCGCGCGACCTGATGTTGCCGCTGCTGGCGGAAGCGGCGCGCAACCGCATCCAGGTGGTCGGCATCTGGCCGGATACGCTGCAGACATTTTCCGAGGTCAACAAGCTCGCCTCCATCGAAGGCCAGCGGTGGGTGGTCGGTCATCTGTCGCATCTCACGCCGGACGAGGTGAAGCGCGCCGCCGATCTCGGCGTCGTCGTCACCACCCACACCAGCGCCTATCTCTATAAGGGCGCGCGACTTGGCACCGAGCGCGTGCGCGATCTGGTGCCGCTGCGGTCGCTGCTCGATGCTGGTGTGCCGGTGTCGTTCGGCAGCGACAACGTGCCGCCGAGCCTGTTTCATTCGATCTGGCACGCGGTGTCGCGCACCGAGAAGGGCGGCGCGAAGCTCGCGCCGGAACAGGCGATCTCCCGCGTGGAGGCGCTGCGCTGCGCCTCGCTTTATGGCGCGCATCTGAGCTTCGACGAAGCGCGGCGGGGCTCGCTCGAGGCTGGCAAGCTCGCCGATCTCGCGGTGCTGTCCGACGACGTGCTCACCTGCGCGGAGGAGTCGATTCCCGCCATCACAGCGGATATGACGGTGGTGGGCGGCCGCGTCGTCCATGAGCGGGCTGCGCCCTGACATCGGGAGGCGGATATTCCGGATCTCTATTACGACGATTTCTCCGTCGGCATGCGCTTCGACGGGACGCCGGCGGTGATCACCGAGGAGGCGATCATCGCCTTCGCCAGGCAATTCGATCCGCAATATTACCATGTCGATCCGGTGGCGGCGCGCCGCTCCGAGTTCGGCGGATTGATCGCGTCGGGATTCCATACGCTCAATCTGTGCTTCCGGCAGTTCTTCGATCTCAATCTGTGGCCGAACGCGGTCGTCGCATCGCCCGGCATGAGCGACCTGAGCTGGAAGGCGCCGCTGCGGCCGGGCGATACGCTCGCCGCCGCCGCCGAGGTGACCGAGCTGCGCCCGTCGCGCTCGAAGCCGGATCGCGGCGTGATCGTCATGCGCCACACCGCGACAAACCAGACCGGCCGCGAAATCATTTCGGTGGTTTGCCTGCATCTGGTCCGGCGCCGGCCGACGACGCTCGGGTGAAAGCCGCATGACATCGCCCGTCCCGCATCCCACGCTCACCGCGACGCTTTATCCGACCGTCGTCGACATGTTGCACGCGGCGGCGGATGCCGCGCCGGATCGCGTCGCGCTGATCCAAGGTGGACCTGACGCACGGCGGTTGACTTATCGCCAGTATCGCAACGCCGTTGTCGGCCTTGCCGGGTTCCTCGATCCCGCCGTTGTCGGGCAAAGGCAGGGGCAAGGGCGAGTGGCGACCGTGTTGCCCAATTCCATCGCCGCGTGCGTCACGACCTTTGCGGTGTTCGCCGCCGGCGCGCAACTGGTGCCGCTCAATCCGCTCTACACGCCGCGTGAATTGTCGCTCGTTCTGGACGATGCCGACGTCTCGGTGCTGATCGCCGACGCGTCGACGCTGGCGCAGTTACGCGACACGCCGGCGCTGGCGCGCATCCCGCGCGTCATCACGCTGGACGAGATCGAAGCGAGGCTGCCGGGTTGGGCTGCGGCGGTACCCGCTGCTTTGCCGCGTCCGACGCCGGATCAGCCCGGTCTTTTGCAATATACCGGCGGCACCACCGGCCGCGCCAAGGGCGTCAATCTCACCCACCGCGCCATGGCGACCAATATCGCGCAGCGCGAGACGCTGCTGCCGTCGCGCATGGACGCGGAGCGGCTGCTGTGCGCGATGCCGATCTTCCATTCCTACGGCATGACCATGGGCCTGTTTCTCACGGCTTATGCGCGCGGCACCTTGGTGCTGATGGCGAAATTTCAGCGCGACGCGGTGTTTGACCTGATCGCGGCGGAGCGGATCACGACCTTCCCGGCGAGCCCGACGATTCTCACCGGGCTGATCGCGCATGAGCGTTTCGCGACGGCGAACCTGTCGTCGCTGACGCGCTGCTATTCCGGCTCGGCGCCGCTCGCCAAGGCCACCATCGACGACTGGATGGCGCGCACCGGCGCGCCGATCTTCGAGGGCTACGGCCAGACCGAGGCCGGACCGATCCTCACCTACAACACGGTCGGCCGCACGCGGCTCGGTTCGGTTGGCGTCACGCTGCCGCTCACCGAAATCGAGATCGTCGATACGCAGGACGGCAGCACGGTATTGCCGGTCGGCGAGCGCGGCGAAATCCGCGCGCGCGGGCCGCAGATCATGACCGGCTATCGCAATCTGCCGGAGGAGACGCGGCAGACCTTGCGCGACGGCTGGCTGCACACCGGCGACATCGGTGAGTTCGACACCGACGGCTATCTGTTCATCCGCGACCGGCTCAAGGATCTGGTGCTGGTCGGCGGCTACAATGTCTATCCGCGCGAGATCGACGACGTGCTGCTGGCGCATCCGGCGGTGGCGGATGCGGCGTCGGTCGGCGTGCCGGATGCGTTTCGCGGCGAGGTGGTGCGCGCCTTCGTGGTGCTGCGCGACAACGCACGCGCTGATGAGGGCGAGATCCTCGCGCATTGCCGCGCCAATCTCGCCGCCTACAAGGTGCCGGTGTCGGTGAGCTTCGTGACGGCGCTGCCGAAAACCGGCGTCAACAAGACCGACCGCAAGGCGCTGCGCGCGATCGCGCGCAACGGCTCCGAAGGAACAATAGCATGAACGAGTATTGGCGTTGGAGCGCGCACGAAACCGCCGCGGCGGTGGCACGACGCGATGTTTCGGTGCGCGAGGTGGTGCAGGCTGCGCTCGACCGGCTCGCGGCCGTCAATCCGGCGCTCAATGCGGTGCCGATCGTGCTGGCCGACGAGGCGTTGCGTGAGGCCGATGCCGCCGATCGGCGCATCGCTGTCGGTGAATCCCTGCCGCCGTTGCACGGCGTGCCTGTGACGGTGAAAAGCAATGTCGACCAGCGCGGCTGCGCCACCTCGAACGGCATTCCCGCGTTCAGGGATGTGATCGCGGCGGACGACAGCCCGGTGGTTGCCAATCTGCGCCGCGCCGGTGCGATCATCATCGGTCGCACCAATGTGCCGGAGCTGTCGGTGCGCTGGTTCACCGACAATCCGCTGCACGGCACGACCTATAGTCCGTGGGATCGCGGCGTGACGCCGGGCGGCTCGACCGGTGGCGGCGCGGTGGCGGTGGCGACCGGCATCGGCGCGCTGGCGCATGGCAGCGACAGCGCCGGCTCGGTGCGCTATCCCGCTTATGCCTGCGGTGTAGTCGGCTTCAAGCCGTCGGCCGGCCGCATTCCGTCTTACGACGCGACGGCGCGCGGCGATCGGCCGTTCCCGTCGCAGATCGTCGCGGTGCATGGCGTGCTGGCGCGCAGCGTGGACGATGCGTGGCGCGGCCTCGCGGCGATGAGCGTGGGCGATGCGCGCGATCCGTGGTGGGTGCCCGCGCCGCTTGACGGTCCGGCGAGCGGCCGCAGCCGCCCGCGCATCGCGGTCATCACCGGCACGGGGCATGGGGCAAGCGCCGGTCCGCGCGATGCGGTCGCCGCCGCGTCACACTGGCTCGCCGGTGACGGCTGCGATGTGGAGGAGGCGGCACCCCCGCATTTCGAGGAAGCCTGCGACCTGTGGCTCAAGATCGTCTTGACCTCGAACCGGCTGCGGTTCGGCGCCATCGAGCAGATCGGCAGCGAGCGCATCATCCGCGCGATCAAGGGCATGCTCGATGCCACGGCGCCGCTCGATGTGGCCGGTTTCCTCGGGGCGCTGGCGCGGCGCGACACCATCGCCCGCGCCTGGCAGGTGTTCTTCGAGGATTATGACGCGCTGTTGCTGCCGGTGTCGTATCGCGAGCCGTTCCCGCTCGATCTCGATCAGCAGGACGGCGCGATGCCCGGCGTCATGGCGGCGCAGATGCCGCTCCTGGCCGCGTCGATCCTCGGCCTGCCGGCCATGTCGGTGCCGACCGGCCTCCTCGACGGCGTGCCGACCGGCGTGCAGATCGTGAGCGCCCGCTTCCGCGAGGACCGCTGCCGCATGGTCGCGGCGCGGATCGAGCGCCATGCGCCGCCACTGACGCCGCACACGCCGGGATAAGGTGATATCCGGGGACCGTTCCCAGGCCCGATCGGCAAGCCCGCCGGTCGGGCTTTTTGCTGGCCGGGACAGGCCATTTCCCGCTATTCGAACCAAGCATAACTGTATGGTCGATAGAAGGTCGCAATGGAATAGCGCGGTTTTACCGCGCAAAATGACGCATTTGACATCGGAATAATTCAAAGATAAGCCATACAGCACTGTATTGTAGCCGCGGCAACAAGCGGCCTTGCTCAAGGGGAGGATGGCATGGTGGTTCGGTTCGCACGCGGCGCGGCTGTCTCGGCCGGACTGCTGCTGATGGCCGGTTTCGGCGCGGGATCTCCGGATGCACGCGCGCAGGAGGTCACCATCGGCGTGACGCTCGGCGCCACCGGGCAGACGGCGTCGATCGGCATTCCGATGAAGCAGGGCGCCGAAGTGCTGCCGCAGAAGATCGGCGACGTCACCGTGCGTTACATCTTCCTCGATGACGGCGGCGATCCGGGCGTGGCGGTCAAGAACATGCGCCAGCTCACCGAACAGAATCAGGCCGACGTGATCCTCGGTTCCAGCTCGATCCCGTCCTGCACGGCCATGGCCGAGGTCGCGTTGCAGACCAAGACCCCGCAGATTTGTCTGAGCCCCTCGCGCACCAACGCGTTCAGCTTCGCCATGGCGCAGCCGGCGGCGCTGATGGTCGAAGGCATGGTCGAGCACATGCACGCCAAGGGCTACAAGAACATCGGCTATATCGGCTTCGCCGACAGCCTCGGCGAGCACAATCTCTCGTCGATGCAGAAGCTGATGGAGCCGCTCGGCATGAAGCTGGTCGCCAGCGAGCGCTACAACCGCACCGACACCAGCGTCACCGCACAGGTTCTCAAGATCGTCGCGGCGAAGCCGGACGCGATCTTCGTCAGCGCCTCGGGCACGCCGGCCGCCCTGCCGCAGCTCGAACTGGTGCAGCGCAACTACAAGGGCCAGGTCTATTTCCTGCACGGCGTCATCAACCGCGACTTCCTGCGCGTCGGCGGCAAGTCGCTGGAAGGCGTGATCGCCACCGCCGGCCCGTTCGCGGTCGCCGCCGAACTGCCTGACAGCAATCCGATCAAGGCCGAGGCGCTGAAGTTCACCAAGGTCTACAACGACAAGTTCGGCGCCAATTCGGTCAACACCTTCGCCGCCTATTCGTGGGATGCGTTCAAGGTGCTGTCGGCGGCGGTGCCGGTCGCGCTCAAGACCGCGAAGCCCGGCACGCCGGAATTCCGCGTCGCGCTGCGCGACGCCATGCAGAACAACCCGGATATTGTCGGCGCCAACGGCATCTATAAGATGACCGCGACCGACCATAACGGCCTCGACAAGCGGGCGCGCGTGATGGTCACGGTCAAGGGTAACGCCTTCCATCCGCTGCCTTAAGCGAAACGCCGCTCTCCCGCAGGCGCGCACAGCATGACGTGGGATATCGCGCTGATCCTCGCCGAGGACGGCATCCTCACCGGGGCGATCTATGCGCTGCTGGCGCTCGCCTCGGTGCTGGTGTTCGCGACCACCCGCATCATCTTCGTGCCGCAGGGAGAGTTCGTCACCTTCGGCGCGCTGACGCTGGCTGCGTTCCAGCTCGGCCAGACGCCGAACATCATCTATCTGGTCGGCCTGCTGGCTGCGATCGTCTGCGTGATGGACGGCGTCGCCTTGGTGCGCGCCCGCCGCGTGCACCGCCTGCCGCACATGCTCGCGGTCAATGCGCTTCTTCCGGCGCTGGTCATCGCCGCCGCGATCTATTTCGGGCCGCGCAAGCCGGCGGCGCTGATCCAGATCCTGCTGACGATCGCACTGATCGTGCCGCTCGGTCCGTTCGTCTATCGCATCGCGTTCCAGCCGGTTGCCAACGCCTCGGTACGGCTCCTGTTCGTTATCGCCATCGCCGTGCATTTCGTACTGCAGGGCGCGGGGCTGCTGTTCTTCGGACCGGAAGGCTTCCGCGTCGATCCGCTGATCGACGGGCAACTGACGTTCGGCACGATGACCGTCAGCAGCCAGGCGCTGCTGATCGTCGGCACCGGCATCGCCTTCGCGATCCTGCTTTATCTGCTGTTTGAATTCACCGTGCTCGGCAAGGCGCTGCGCGCCACGGCGGTCAACCGCCTCGGCGCGCGTATCGTCGGCATCAGCTATCCCATGGTCGGCAAGCTCTGCCTTGCGCTCGCGGCTTTGATCGGCGTCATTTCCGGTATCCTCGCCGGCGGCTTGACGACGATTTATTACGACTCCGGCTTCATCATCGGCCTGAAGGCGTTCGTCGGCGCGATCCTCGGCAACATGATCAGCTATCCGTTGGCGATCGTCGGCGCGCTGCTGGTCGGCCTGATCGAATCCTTCGGTGCGTTCTATTCGAGCGCCTACAAGGAGGCGATCGTGTTCGCGCTGTTGATCCCGGCGCTGGTCTGGCTGTCGTTGCGCGCGGTGCCGGACGAGGAGCAGGAGGATCTATGAGCCGCCGGATCGCGCTCCTCATCGCCGTGCTCTGCGTCGCCCTCGCGCCGCTGCTGCTGTCGCCGTTCCATGTGACGGTCGCCAACTATATCGGCCTTGCCAGCCTGATCGTGCTCGGCCTCGTCCTGATCGGCGGTCACGGCGGGCTGATGTCGTTCGGTCAGGCGGCGTTTGCCGGCATCGGTGCCTACACCACGGCCTATCTCACCACGGCCTATCATGTGTCGCCGTGGCTCACCCTGCTGCTCGGTCTGGTGCTGACCCTGATCGCCGCCTTCGTGCTCGGCGTGCTGACCTTGCGGCTGTCGGGACACTATCTGCCGTTCGGTACGCTCGCCTGGAGCATCAGCCTTTATTATGTGTTCGCCAATGTGGAGGCGCTCGGCCAGCACAGCGGGTTGTCGAACCTGCCGGTGCTGTCGATCGGGCCGATCAGCTTCGGTGAGAACTGGGCTTACTTCTATCTGATCTGGGCGGCGGTGCTGCTTGCGCTGATCAGCATCCAGAACATCCTGCAATCGCGCTTCGGTCGTGCGGTGCGCTCCGGCGGCCGCAACACGCCGATGGCGGAAGCCTTCGGCATCGACACCGCCCGCGTGGGTTTGCAGATTTTCCTCTATGCGGCGCTGCTGGCGTCCTTGTCCGGCTGGCTTTACGCGCATTTCCTGCGCTTCGTGAATCCGTCGCCGTTCGGGCTGGTGCCGAGCATCGAATATTTCTTCATGACCGTGATCGGCGGCGCGGTGAGCGTCTGGGGCGCCATCGCCGGCGCGACGATCTACACGTTGCTCAAGCAGGGCTTGCAGACGGTGACGCCGCTGCTGGTCGGCCAGACCGGCCAGTTCGAGATCATCGTGTTCGGCATCATGATCATCCTGCTGATGCAATATGCGCGCTCGGGCGTGGTGCCGACCATCGCCCGCCGCTTCACGCATCACGAGACGATCCCGGTGCCGCAGATCGCGGAACCGCTGCCGCGCCGCACGCGGCCCGCCGCCGGCGAGACGATGCTGACGCTCGAGGCGGTGCGCCGCCAGTTCGGCGGGCTCACCGCGGTCAACGACGTGTCGTTCGACATCAAGGCCGGCGAGATCGTCGCGCTGATCGGCCCGAACGGCGCCGGCAAGTCGACTTTGTTCAATGTCGTTACCGGCGTGCTCAAGCCGACGCGCGGCGACGTGCGCTTCCGCGGCGATGTGATCAGCGGATTGCGTTCGCGCGATATCCTCAAGCGCGGCATCGCCCGTACCTTCCAGCATGTGCTGCTGCGCCCGCATATGTCGGTTTTGGAGAACGTCGCGCTCGGCGCGCATGTGCGCGGCCGGCAAGGCATTGTCGCCGCCGCGCTGCGGCTCGACCGTGCCGAGGAAGGCCGGCTGTTGCGCGAGGCGGCGAATCAGATCGATCGCGTCGGGCTGTCGCAATGGCGCGACACGCCGGCGGAGAGTCTCGCGCTTGGCCAGCAGCGCATCGTCGAGATCGCGCGGGCGCTCGCGGCCGATCCGCTGCTGCTGCTGCTCGACGAGCCGGCCGCCGGCCTGCGCTACGAGGAAAAGCGCCAGCTTGCGGCGGTGCTGCGCGGCGTCCGCGATGACGGCGTGACGTTGCTGCTGGTCGAGCACGACATGGAATTCGTCATGGGGCTCGCCGACCGCATCGTCGTGATGGAGTTCGGCCAGAAGATCGCCGAAGGCACGCCGGCCGAGATCCAGGCCAATCCCAAAGTGATCGAAGCCTATCTCGGGGGCGTCGAATGACCGTCGCGCTGCGAGCCTCCGGTCTGTCGGTGTCATACGGCAAGGTGCTGGCGCTCACCGATGCGTCGATCACGTTGAAGGAGGGCTCGATCGTCTCGGTGATCGGCCCGAACGGCGCCGGGAAAACGACCATGCTGGCGGCGTTGATGGGCCTGCATCCCTCGCGTGGCGACGTGCACTATTACGGTCGCTCGCTCGCCACCGATACGGTGGAGGAGCGGGTTGGGCAGGGGCTGTGCCTCGTGCCGGAGCGTCGCGAACTGTTCGGCGATCTCAACTGTCGCGACAATCTGCTGCTCGGCGCGTTCAGCCGCTGGCGCAAGGGCGAGCGGCAATTTTCCGAGTCCTATGACGAGGTCTATCGTCGCTTTCCCCGCCTCAAGGAGCGCGCGACGCAGGAAGCGAGCACCTTGTCCGGCGGCGAGCGGCAGATGCTGGCGATCGGCCGCGCGATGATGGCGCGGCCCAAGGTGTTGATGTTGGACGAGCCGTCGCTCGGCCTCGCGCCGTTCATGGTGCGCGAGATCTTCCGCATCATCACGGCGCTGCGCGAGACTGGCGTGTCGATCCTGCTGGTGGAGCAGAACGCGCGCGCCGCGCTCGCGGTGGCGGATTACGGCTATGTGCTGGAGAACGGCGCGGTGACTTTGGAAGGCCCGACCTCGGACCTCGCCAGCAACAGCCGCGTGATCGACACCTATCTCGGCCGCACCGCGCGGTGAAACGCCGCTCTTACAGCGACGGCTGATGCCGGATGATCACCTTGGTGCCGACATTGACCCGTTCGTAGAGGTCGATGACGTCGTCGTTCACCAGCCGGAAGCAGCCTGACGAGACGGCGCTGCCGATGGTCTGCGGCTGGTTGGTGCCGTGGATGCGGTACACCGTGGTGCCGAGATACATGGCGCGCGCGCCCATCGGGTTGCCGGGGCCGCCGGCCATGAAGCGCGGCAGGTAAGGCTGGCGCGCGATCATCTCGGACGGCGGGGTCCAGTCCGGCCATTCCGCCTTGCGCGTGATCTTGACGAGGCCGGCCCAGGTGAAGCCCTCGCGGCCGACGCCGATGCCGTAGCGCATCGCGCGCGTCGGCGACTGGATCAGATAGAGAAAGCGCGTCTCGGTATCGACGATGATCGTGCCCGGCGCTTCGGTGTTGCGGAAGAACACCGGCTGACGGCGATAGGCAGGATCGAGCCCTTCCTCGCCGTCGGGCGCCATGAGGCCCGGCTGATCGTCGATCTGCATTTCGCCCTGGCGGTATTGCGCCTCTGCGCGGACCGGCGCGAAAGCGGAGACGGTGACGATCGAAGCGAGCAGCAGGGCAGTTACAGACGGGCGCATGAGGTTATTCCAGCCGGAGCCGGTTTATTCTCACTTAACGCCGCCGGATTTGGCAACCGCAGAAACGGCACGGGAATACCAGCATTGCCCTCAAGGACAGCTCATGTGGCGAGAAAATCACGGGCGCTTTGCAGGTCGCGCACCAGCAGTTTGAACGCGGCGGCCCTTGCGGCGGCGTCCGGCATGCGCAGCAGCGCGGACGGATGCGTGGTGAGGATCGCCGCGGTTCCGTCATCGAGCCGGTGCACGCGGCCGCGCATCTTGCCGATCGTCACCGGGCGGCCGAACAGGCTGCGTCCGGCTGTGGCGCCCAGCGCGCCGATCAACCGCGGCTTGACGATGGCGCGCTCGAGATCGTTCCACCATTTGCAGCGCTCGATCTCGTGGGCGTTGGGCTTCTGGTGCAGGCGGCGTTTGCCGCGTGGGGCAAATTTGAAGTGTTTCACCGCATTGGTGACGAACACCTGCTTGCGGGCGATGCCTGCCTCGGCGATGGCGCGGTCGAGCATCTGCCCGGCCGGCCCGACGAACGGACGCCCGGTGAGATCCTCGCGGTCGCCCGGCTGTTCGCCGACCAGCATCAACGGCGCGCGGGCCGGGCCTTCGCCGGGCACCACCTGGGTCGCGTTCTTGTAGAGCGGACAGCGGGTACAGGCCGCCTCTGCCTCCCGCAGCGCCCGCAGGGAGCGGATGTTGGGGGCTTCGTCTTCCGGGATCAGGTCTGACCGCATGGATTTGGCCGTGTGCTAGCTCTTGCGGGGTGTTTCAGCACAAGCGGCCACCCGGCCCACCTGTTCCCGTGTGTTTTTTGCTGCGCTTATGCTGCAGCAAAAGCCTCGGATGTTCCGGGTGATGCTGCGGCATGCTGCGCAGCATTTTACGACATTCCAAATGGCCGCTCTCGCCATGTTGCAGCCCCGCATTATCATGTTGCGCGGTAAGTATTTGATATTTCCTGATTTTATCCCTGCTTGACTCTGGAGCAGCACTCCGGAATCATGAGAACATATCAAGAACAGGATTAGGCCCGTGACTGCTGGCAAACCAGCCACCCTTGACCGTCTGCGACAGGAGGTGGCGCGGATCGAGGGGGTGCCGACGACAATGGAGACCGGCGACCGGCTCTGGCCGCTCGGCGTCGCGGCGATCGATGCCGTGCTCCAGGGCGGGCTGATGCCGGCCGCGCTGCACGAGATCGCGCCGGCGCGAATGGCTGACCTCGGCGCCGCCTGCGGCTTTGCCGCAGCGCTCGCTGCTCGGCCGGTCCTGGGACGTCGCGAGGTCTTGTGGGTTCAGACCGACTTCGCGGCGCTGGAGAGCGGCCGCCCTTACGGGCCGGGCTGCGACCTGTTCGGCCTGCCGACCCGCCGCTTGCTGCTGCTCACCGTGCCGCGCCCGGTCGATCTGCTCTGGGCGATGGAGGAGGCATTGCGCAGCCGGGCGCTGGCCGCCGTGATCGCCGAGCTTCCGCAGAATGGCGTCGCCGCCGATCTCACGGCGACCCGCCGGCTGACGCTCGCCGCGCGCGAGGGCGACAGTCTCGGCCTGCTGCTGCGGCATCAGTCCTCGCCGCTGACCAGTTCGGCCGAGACCCGCTGGCAGGTGGCCGCCGCCCCCAGCCGGCCGGACCGGTTCGGCGGCCTCGGCCGCACGACATTCGCGCTTTCTCTCACCAAGAACCGCCGCGGCCCCACCGGCCGCTGGCTCGTCGCATGGGATCATCATGAGTGCGCCTTCTCGGCGCTATCTCTCGGTGTGGCTGCGGCGGCTGTCGACCGATCGGATCGAACGCCGCTCGTCCGCGCCGGGTGAAGCGCCGCTCATCGTCGTCGAACCGGTCAAGGGCGCGCTGCGTATCGCCGCGCTGAACGACGCCGCGGCGTTGCTCGGCCTGACGCCGGGCCTGCCGCTCGCCGATGCGCGGGCGCGTTACACGTCGCTGCAGGTGGCTCAGGCAGAGCCGGAAGCGGACCGTGCCTTGCTCGTCGCGGTCGCCGACTGGTGCGACCGCTACACGCCGCTGGTCGGCCTCGACGCGCCGGACGGTTTGCTGCTCGATATCACCGGCTGCGCGCATCTGTTCGGCGGCGAACGGGCGATGGCGCGGGACATGATCCTGCGGCTGGCACGGCAGGGATTGCAGGCGCGCATCGGCATCGCCGGCACGGTCGGTTGCGCCTGGGCGATGGCGCGCCACGACAAAGGAGGAATTGTGCGAGCAGGCGACGAAACCGCCACCCTCGCGCCGCTGCCGCCGCTCGCGTTGCGCATCGACCCGGAGATCGCGCGACTACTGGCGCAAACCGGCCTGCGCCGCATCGCCGACCTCGCGACGCGGCCGCGCGCACCGCTTGCCGCGCGCTACGGCCAGGAACTGCTGCGCCGGCTCGATCAGGCGTTCGGCATCGAAGATGAATCGATCACGCCGCGTCTGCCGGTGCCGCCCTATGTGGCGGAGCGCCGCTTCCCCGATCCGATCGGCCGCGAGGACGACGTGCTCGGTACCGTCGCGCAACTGGCGCAGGAATTGTGCGTGTTGATGGAGCGGCGCGGCGAGGGCGCGCGGCATATCCAGACCGCGCTGTTCCGCGCCGACGGCAAGGTCTACCGCATCGACGCCGGCGCGGGACAGCCGTTGCGCGACCCGGAGCGTATCCGCCGCCTGTTCCTCGAACGCTTCGCCGTGGTCGGCGACGCCTGCGATCCCGGCTTCGGCTACGACATGATCCGGCTGTCGGCGCTGGTCGCCGACCGCATGGATCCGGTGCAGAGCGGCCTCGGCGCGCCGGACCCGCAGGCGGCGCTCACGCATCTGATCGACCGGCTCGGCGCGCGGCTCGGCCGGCAACGGATCGCGCGTCTGGTCACACAGGACAAGCACATCCCGGAAGCGGCGGTAGCGATGGTGCCGGCGCATCAGGCGTCGCCATCCACACCATGGGAGGACGAGCAGGATAGTCTCGCGCTGATCCGGCCGACCCGGATGCTCGCGGCGCCGGAACGGATCGACGGCGTCCTCAATGAAGTGCCGGACGGAGCGCCGGTCCGGTTCACGTGGCGTGATGCTTTTTATCATGTCGCTATCGCCGAAGGTCCGGAGCGGATCGCGCCGGAATGGTGGCGCGACGAGAGCAATGTCCATCCGCGCGATTATTTCCGGATCGAAACCGGAGAAGGTTTCCGTGCCTGGATTTTCCGGCAGGATAGGCTGTGCAAATTCAAGCAGATTCAGGATGACGGCACTGAGAAAGATGTTGTCGAACTGAAGGCACACTGGTTTCTGCACGGCTTGATGGCGTGAGCGCTTATCATGTTCGCTTATGCCGAACTGGCCGTGACCACCAATTTCTCGTTTTTGCGCGGCGCTTCCCACCCGGAAGAATTCATCGTGCAGGCGAAAGCGCTCGGCCTGGCTGGCATCGGCATTGCCGATCGCAACAGCGTCGCCGGGGTCGTGCGCGCGCATGCGATGACGAAAGTGGTCGGCATCAAGCTTGTGGTTGGCGCGCGGCTGGTATTCGCCGACGGCTCGCCGGATATCCTCGCTTATCCGTCGGATCGCGAAGCCTGGGGCCGGCTGACGCGGCTGCTGACGGTCGGCAAGGATCGCGCCGAGAAGGGCGATTGCCTGCTCGGTCTGCCTGACCTCCTCGAGGAGATCGAAGGCCTCAATCTCATCGTCATGCCGCCGCGCCGGATCGACGCGGCCGCACTGACAAAGATTCTGCTGCGATTGAAGGAGAAAGCGTCGCCGCGCTCGGTGTGGCTCGGCGCGAGCCTGCTGTATCGCGGCGACGAGCGCCGCCGATTGGCGCAAATCCGGGATGTGGCCGACGGCGCGCTGGTGCCGCCGATCGCCGTCAACGACGTGCTTTATCATGTCGCCGAACGGCGCAAGCTGCAGGATGTCGTCACCTGCATCCGCGAGCACCGCACGCTGGACGACGCCGGGCGGCTGCTGGAACTGAATGCCGAGCGGCACCTGAAAAAGGCCGCCGAGATGACGCGGCTGTTCCGCGACATGCCGAAAACGGTGGGCCAGACCACGCGCTTCCTCAAGCGGTGCCGGTTCTCTCTCGACGACATTAAACCGCATTATCCGAGTGAATTCCGCGCCGGCTATGAGACGGCTCACGAGGCGCTGGTGGCGTTGACGGAAGCGGGCGCGCGCCGCCGCTTTCCCGATGGCCTCACCGACGAGCAGCGCAAAACGATCGACAAGGAATTTGCCGTCATCAAGGAGATCGATTGCGCCGCTTATTTCCTGACGGTCTATGACATCGTCAAATTCGCGGAGTCGCAGGGCATTCTCTGTCAGGGGCGTGGTTCGGCGGCCAATTCGCTGGTTTGCTATTGCCTCGGCATTACTGCAGTCGGCCCGGATCGCGCCGGGCTGTTGTTCGAGCGTTTCATGTCGCCGGAGCGAAAGGAGCCGCCGGACATCGACGTCGATTTTGAGCACGAGCGGCGCGAAGAGGTGATCCAGCACATCTACGATCACTACAAGCGCCGCCACGCGGCGATGACCGGCGTTGTGATCAGCTATCGCAGCCGCAGCGCCTTGCGTGAGGTCGGCAAGGTGTTCGGCCTGTCCAAGGACGTGCTCGACCGTCTCACCAGTTCGATCTGGGGTTGGTCGATGGAGGGCGTATCGGCGGACGAGGCACGCCGCGCCGGATTCGATGCCGCCGATCCGCGCCTGCGGCAGACGCTGGCGCTGGCACAGGACCTGCACGAGACGCCGCGGCATCTGTCGCAGCATGTGGGCGGTTTTGTCATCTCCGAGCAACGGCTCGACGAGATCGTGCCGATCGAGAATGCGGCGATGGACGACCGTACCGTGATCGAATGGAACAAGGACGATCTCGATACGCTCAACATTCTGAAAGTCGATGTGCTCGGCCTCGGCATGCTGTCGTGCCTGCGGCGGGGGCTCGATCTGCTCCGGCAACATTACGGTGTCGATTATGGACTTGCCGATATTCCCGAGGATGAAAAGCCGGTCTACGCGATGTTGTCGCGGGCGGATTCCATCGGCGTGTTCCAGGTGGAGAGCCGCGCGCAGATGTCGATGTTGCCGCGGCTACGGCCGGAGAGTTTCTACGATCTGGTGATCGAGGTGGCGATCGTCCGGCCCGGTCCGATCCAGGGCAACATGGTGCATCCCTATCTGCGCCGGAAGGAGGGCATCGAGCCCGTCACTTATCCCTCGCCCGATCCGCGTTTCGGCGACAAGGATGAATTGAAAGCGATCCTCTCGCGCACGCTCGGTGTTCCTTTATTTCAGGAACAGGCGATGCGCATTGCGGTGGATTGTGCCGGATTCACGCCGGCTGAAGCGAGCCGGCTGCGCCGGTCCATGGCGACGTTCCGCCGGACCGGTCAGGTCAAGCTGTTCAAGGACAAGTTTATCAACGGCATGTGTGATCGCGGCTATCCGCGAAAATTCGTCGAGGATTGCTTCAAGCAAATCGAAGGCTTCGGCGAATACGGGTTTCCGGAAAGCCATGCGGCGAGCTTCGCGCTGCTGGTCTATGCCTCCGCCTGGATCAAATGCCATTACCCCGACGTGTTCGCGGCGGCGCTCCTGAACAGCCAGCCGATGGGCTTTTATGCGCCGGCACAACTGGTGCGCGATGCGCAGGAGCACGGCGTGCCGGTGCGTCCGGTGGACGTCAACGCCTCATGCTGGGATTGCACGCTGGAGCGCGCGACACGAAACGAAGGCGTGCTGCATCCGCGCCATGCGGAGATGAAAGACGACATCAGAAGCACGCAGGCGCTGCGGCTCGGTCTGCGGCAGATCAGCGGTTTTTCCAAAGAGTGGGGCGAGGCGCTGGAGCGTGCGCGCGACCGCGATTTCACGTCCGTGCGCGATCTCTGGCTGCGAACCGGCCTACCGCCACAGGCGCTGGAGCGACTGGCGCATGCCGATGCGTTCCGCTCGCTCGGCCTCACGCGGCGGCAGGCGCTGTGGGCGGTGCGGGCGCTGCGGCGCGCCGGCGACAAGGACGATCTGCCGCTATTCGCAAGCGTGACAATGCCGGAACTGGAACCCGATGTCGCGCTGCCGCGCATGCTGCCCGGCGCGGAAGTGGTCGAGGACTATCGCCATCTGCATCTGTCGCTGAAGGCGCATCCGGTGTCGTTCCTGCGTCCGGTGCTGGCGGCGCGCAGGATCGTGCCGCACGAGCAGTTGGGAGCGATGCGGCCGGGCACGCGCGTCACCATCGGCGGTCTGGTGCTGGTGCGTCAGCGTCCCGGCACCGGCAATGCCATCTTCATGACCTTGGAGGACGAAACCGGCATCGCCAACACGATCGTCTGGCCGCGCAAGTTCGAGCAATACCGGCCGATCGTGATGGGCGCGCGGCTGATCAGCGTCAGCGGCGTGTTGCAGAACGAGAAGGGTGTGATCCATGTGGTTGCCGACCATTTCGAGGATTTGACCTCGCTGCTCGGCCGGCTGTCCGACTTCGAGGTGGTGGAGGGCGGCGCGCAACGGATCGCGACGCCGCAGCCCAACCGTCAGCGTCATCCGCGCAGCGGCGATACGCTGGTTACGCTGTTTCGCAATGATGAGCAGACGGCGCAGGATCTGGGGTTGGAGCAGAAGCGAGCCGTCGGCGGCGTCCATGCGGTGATGCCGAAGGGCCGCAACTTCCATTGAGCGGATGTCAGCGGCGGCGCTTGTCCAGCGTCACCGTGTCGAAGTCCGCCGGCATGATGATTTCCAGCAATTCGCAATCCTTGGAATAGCCGAGCACCGTGTGCGCGATGCGCGGCGGCTGGATCCAGCACGCGCCCTTGCGGAATGTGTGCGTGCCTTGACCTGCGAAGGCGGTCTTGTACCAGCCCTTCAGCACATAGATCATCTGGAACGCGACATCGTGATAATGCGGCGTCGAAACTTCTTCCGCACGGAACGGCGGGATCATGCGGATCACATGCGCCTGCACCAGACCTTGCGTGGCCGCGGCGATGCCGAGATCGCGGTAGCGGGCATAGCGCCGCAGCCCGGCGCGGAAGTCGGTCTTGCGCGGGTGGCTGACGGTGAACGTCTGTCGCCGTTTCTTGCCTAGTGCCGCCTGCGGATCGGCGCGCTTCGCCGCCTTGGGTCTTGCTTTCGTCTTTGCGGCCGGCCGCTTGCCCTTGTCACTGTTCTTACGCGTGCGCGTGGCAGACGTTGACTTTGCCATAATGCCGTCCTTGGCGTTTTCCTCTACGCCGTAATCCCGCAATGCGGTGCGAGCTTCACCGCGAGGTCGAGCAGCGCTTCGTCACCACCGGCCCAGCCGATGAACGACAGCCCGATCGGGCAGCCGGACGCGGTGCCGATCGGAATCGTGACCTGTGGCAGGCCGGTCAAACCGGAAATGCTGGTCATCCGCATGATGCTGGCGCGGAACGCATTGGCGGCATCGCCCGCGAGATCGGCGGGTGGCGCGATGCACGGCGCCGTCGGCAGCATCAGCACGGTGCCGGGCGGCGTCATCGCGGCGAGGCGTTCGCGCGCGGCGGCGCGGATCGCGTTCGCGGCCTCGACCTCCGCCGGAGTGATACGCGCCGTCTCGGCCATGCGCTCGCCGACGCCGGGGCCGAACACCGGTTTCTGCTCCTCGACGAAGCGGCGATAGAGTTGCCAGATTTCGGCGAATTCCAGTACGCGGAAGACCTCGCGCCATTGATCGAGCCCGTCAGGCGTGACGCGGGCGCGGCTCATGCGCGGCAGATGCGGTGCGAGCCGCGTCACCGCTTCGCGCATCACCGCCGCGACATCCGGTTGCGCTTCGGCAAAGCAGTCGTCGAGCTGCACAACGTGATCGATGGTCGCGGGCGTGGGTTTGCCATCGAGCAGCAGGCTGCCCTTGCGGAACAGGCCGGGACTCGCGGCGAACCAGCCGCCGACGTCGAATGACGGCGCGAGCAGCATCATGCCGCTGTCGTCGAAGCGGCCCCAGGTCGGGCGCAAGCCGTAAAGACCGCAGAACGAGGCGGGAATGCGCACCGAGCCGCCGGTGTCGCTGCCGAGCGCGAGATCGCAGGCGCCGGATGCCGTGGCGGAGGCGGAGCCGCTCGACGAGCCGCCGGGAATGCGGCCGGGCGCGCGCGGATTGACCGGCATGCCGTAATGCGCGTTCACGCCCATCACGCTGAAGAACAATTCGTCGCAGACGGTCTTGCCGATGATCGTGCCGCCCGCGTCGAGCAATCTCTGCACCACGCCGGCATGGCGCGTCGCCGGTTTCTGCATCGCCAGCCAGGTCGGGTTGCCGCCACCGGTGCGCTCGCCGACGATGTCGTACATGTCCTTGACGGCGATGGTCAGGCCGGCGAGCGGCCCGTGGTCGGCGCCGCGCAGCGGCTGACGCAGGTCGTGCGGAACGAAAGCGGAGCGGTAAAGAGCCATGGCGTCGCCGTCATTGGGAACATCGAACGTGGAGATGCTTATAGCACCGGCGCGCGGGCTGTCGTCCATCTTCGGATCGCGGGGCCGCTATTCGACGCGCAGACCGACCAGACGATCCAGCGTCGCGGTGTCGGTGCTGAGCGCCGCGGCCGGGCCGCGATGGGCGATACTGCCGCGCTCCAGCACCAGCGCCTCCTCGGTCATCGACAACGCGATATCGGTGTGTTGCTCCACCAGGATGATGGCGGTGCGGTTGTCGGCCAACATGCGTTGCGTCGCCGCGGTGATCTCGTCGACGATCACCGGGGCAAGACCCTCCAAGGGTTCGTCGAGCAGCAGTAGCGACGGATTGGTCATCAGCGCGCGGGCGAGCGCCAGCATCTGCTGCTCACCGCCGGAGAGCTGGTTGCCCATATTGCCGCGCCGCTCGTTGAGGCGCGGGAACAGCGCATAGACCGCGGCGAGATCCCACGGTCCGGGACGGCAGGCGACGGTGAGGTTTTCCTCGACGGAGAGCGACGGGAAGATTTCCCGCTCCTGCGCCACCCAGCCGAGGCCGAGACGCGCGCGCTGGTGCGGCGGCTGGCGCGAAATGTCCTGGCCGCGCCAGAGGATCTTGCCGGCGCGCAGTTGCGTATAGCCCATGATGGTCAGGAGCAGCGTCGACTTGCCGACGCCGTTGCGGCCGAGCACCGCCAGGCTGCCGTTCTCCGGCAGCGCGAACGAGATGTCGTGCAGCACCACGGCTTCGCCGTAGCCCGCGCGCACGCCTTCCAGTCTCAGCAGGGGTTCAGCCATGATGCCGTTTCCCGAGATAGACCTCGCGCACGCGCGGATCGGCGGCGATTTCCTGTGGCGAGCCCTGCGCGAAGATCGCGCCGCCGACCATGACGATGATGTGGCTGGCGAAGCGGAACACCACCTGCATGTCGTGCTCGATGAACAGTACGGTGATGTCGCCGGACAGTTCGGCGACCGCCTCGAAGATGTCGCCGCTCTCTTCCAGCGGCACGCCGGCGGCGGGCTCGTCGAGCAGCAGCACTTTCGGCCGGCTGGCGAGCGCGAGCGCGATCTCCAGCAGCCGCTGCCGCCCATAGGGCAGTTCGCGCGTCGGCTGATAGCAACTGTCGCCGAGGCGCAGCCGTTTGAGAATGTCGTAGGCTTCCTCGATCGCTTCGCGCTCCGATGACAGTCGGCTCCAGAACGTGCCGGCGATCTGCCGCCGCTCACACACCGCGAGCGTCACTGCTTCGAGCGCATTGAGGCCGGGAAACAGCGTGTTGATCTGGAAGGTACGGGCGAGGCCGCGCCGCACGCGCTCCTCCGGCTTCAGCGCGGTGACGTCCTCCCCGCCGAGCATGATCTGCCCGCCGTCCGGCGGCAGCATGCCGGTCATCAGATTGATCAGCGTGGTCTTGCCGGCACCGTTCGGACCGATCAGCGCGTAACGCACGCCCGTCGGCAGCGTGATGTCGATATCGCGGGCGACAGTGAGCGAGCCGAAATTCTTGACGAGGCCGCGGGTGGCGAGCGCGATGCCGCTCATGACCGGCTCCGCCAGCGGTTGATGAGCGCCGACAGACCGCCGAGCACGCCGTTCGGCAGCAGCATCACCACTGCGATCAGCAGCAGGCCGATCCAGAAATACCAGTATTGCGGTGCGATGCCGGAGAACTGGTCGCGCGCGATCATGAAAATCATCGCGCCGACGATCCCGCCATACAATCGGCCGGCGCCGCCGAGAACCAGCATCACCAGCACGTCGGCGGAGCGGCCGAAACTGATCGCTTCAAGCGACACCGTGCCGACGGTCTGCGCCAGCAGCGCGCCGGCGACCCCGGCCATGGCGGCGGCGATTGTGTAGATCTTGCGGATATGTGCCTGTCGGTTGGCGCCGATCGCGGGCATGCGCGTCCAGTTTTCGCGGATGCCGCGCAGTGCGAGGCCGAACGGCGAATGGATCAGCCGCCGCGCCATCACGAATACGATCAGCAGCACGATCAGCGAGTAGGTGTAGGCGGTGTAGCCGTAGAGGTCGAACTTGAACATGCCGAGCAGCGGCCAGACCTGCATGCCCTGCAAGCCGTCCGATCCGCCGGTGAGCCAGTGCGCGCTGTTGGCGATCTCGTGCAGCAGCAGGCCGAGGCCGAGCGTGATCATGATCAGCGCGAGATGGCGGAAGCGGGCGATGACCAGGCTCGACAGATAGCCGGCGACGGCGGCGACCGCGGCGGAGATCAGCAGGCCGGTGATCGGTTCGCCCCAGCCGTATTTTGTCAGCACGCCGGCGGTGTAGGCGCCGATGCCGAAGAAGGCGGCATGACCGAGCGAGACGATGCCGGCATAGCCGAGAATTAAGTCGAGCGAGAGCGCGAACAGGCCGGTGATGGCGATCTGGCTTGCCAGTGTCAGATAATCCGGAAACAGGACAAACGGCAGCAGCGCCGCGAGCCAGAATACGATCTCGACGGGACGCCAGCGCTCCTGCGCGGCAAGGTAGCTCTGCGGATTTTGTGTTGAGGCGACGGGCATTGTCTTATCGCCTCCCGAACAGGCCGGTCGGCCGCCACATCAGCACGCCGACCATCACCAGATAGATCAGGAACGCGCCGAGATCGGGCAGATAATATTTGCCGGTGATGTCGGCGATGCCGATCAGGATCGCGGCGGCAAGCGAGCCGCCGATCGAGCCGAGGCCGCCGACCGAGACGACGATCAGCACGAAAATGAGATAGGTGAAGCCGAAATAGGGATCGAGGCCGACGATCTCGATCGCCAGCGCGCCGCCGAGACCGGCAAGCCCGCTGCCGAGCGCGAAGGCGACCGCGAAGGTCCAGTCGACATTGATGCCGAGACCGCGTGCCATGCGCTGGTTGTCGACGGCGGCGCGCACCTGCGCGCCGAAACGGGTGTGCTCGACGCCGTAGATCAACACCACGGTAATCACCGCCGCGACCAGCACCAGAAATAGGCGATAACGGGCGAGATTGACCCCCAGCACCGAGATCGAGCCGCGCAGATAATCCGGAACGCTGATCGGCTGCACCGTGGTGCCATAGAGATAAGCGGCGACCGCGACCGAGACGAAGACGATGCCGATGGTCAGCAGCACCTGATCGAGATCGCTGGCGCGGTAGAGCCGGCGATAGAGCGTGCGCTCCAGCACAACGCTGGCGGCGCCGGCGGCGACGAACGCGACCGGCAGCGTCGCGAAGAACGGCCAGCCGTAGCTGTTCATCAGCGTCACGGTGACGTAGCCACCGAGCATGGCGAAGGCGCAATGCGCCAGATTGACGAAGTTCATCAGCCCGAGCGTCACCGACAGCCCGACCGAGAGCAGGAACAGCAGCATGCCATAGGCGATGCCATCGAACAGCACGCCGGCGATAGGAGCGATCACAGCCACACTCCGGTCATGAGTCCGGAGGCGGCCGCAATCGCGCAGGGAATCGAGCGATGAAGCAAGGTCACGTCAGGAGGCTCCGGGCGGGCTATCTCTGTCCGCTCACGACAGCGCACGCCGGCGCAAAGCGCCAGCGTGCCATTCGTCGCGTCCGGTTATTTCTTCATCGCGGCGAGGATCGGGTCCTTGACGTTCTCGACCTTGTCGAACTCGACGTTCTTGAGCTCGCCGCCGACCTTCTCGACACGGCGCAGATAGATCGTCTGCACGACGTCGCGGATTTCCGGGTCGATGGTCATCTTGCCGCGCGGGCTTTCCCACGACATGCCCTTGGCGGCTTCGACCAGGGCGTCGCCGGTGGTGTCGCCGTTGGTCTTCTTCAGCGCCTCGTAGATCAAGTGCATGCCGTCGTAGCCGCCGATCGAGAACAGGTCGGGCGAGCGGCCGCCATTGGCGTCGCGGTAGGCCTTCACGTACTCGTTGTTCAGCGGCGCGTCGCGCTCCAGCGTGTAGTGGAAGGTGGTGATGACGCCCTTGGCGGTGGCGCCCATGCTTTCCAGCGCCTCCGGGTGGGTCAGTTCGCCCTGCGCGAGGATCTTGGTAGCCGGAGGGGCGAGGCCGCGGTCGACCAGCGCCTTGCCGATGGCGGCGGGCTGGGCGCCGCCCGGCACGAAGATGTAGACGGCTTCGGGGTTGGCGTCCTTCACGCGCTGCACGAAGGCCGAGAAGTCAGGGTTTGCAACCGGCGTGCGGTCGGAACCCAGGATCTTGCCGCCGGCATCGGAAAAGCCCCTGGAAAAGGATTTCTCGGCGTCGTGGCCCGGGCCGTAGTCGGCGACCAAAGTGTAGGCCTGTTTCACGCCCGCCGTCTCGAAGGCCCATTTGCCGAAGGCTGTGTTGAGCTGCGGAATGGTGACCGAGGTGCGCACGATGTAGGGCGACTGTTCGGTGACGATGGAGGTGGCGGCGTTCATCACCACCATCATCTTCTTGGCCTCGGTGGCGACGGGTGCCGCGCCGAGCGCTTCCGGTGTCAGCGCAAAGCCGGCGATGATGTCGACGCCGTCGCGCACGACGAGTTCCTGCGCCAGGCGCTGGGCGACGTCGGGGGCCGGGCCGCCGGTGTCCTTCTTGACCAGCTCGATCTTCTTGCCGGCAACGGTGTCGCCATGCTTGGCGATGTAAAGGTCGATGCCGCGCTGCAGCTGGTTGGCTGCGTCGGCGAACGGCCCGGAATAGGGCAGGATGACGCCGATCTTGACGGTTTCCTGCGCCAGCGCGGTCGTGGACCACAGTGCGGCGGCCGCGATGGCGGCAGCGGCCAGACTTTTCCTCAGCATGACATTCCTCCCTTTCAGTTTTGCCGCTGCCTCCCGGGACCTGCGGCGTGTTGCAAACCCTTCCCGTGCCTAGCGCACGACGAGCGACAGCGCGGGTATGCGCGGCATCAGCGACTGCTCGCTGTGCA
The DNA here is from genome assembly GCA_019635575.1 of Pseudolabrys sp. Taxonomy (GTDB): domain Bacteria; phylum Pseudomonadota; class Alphaproteobacteria; order Rhizobiales; family Xanthobacteraceae; genus Pseudolabrys. The sequence continues at coordinate 72,425 of JAHBZF010000004.1, forward strand.
GCACGTATTCGAGGTTGCGCCGCGCCATCCGCGCATGCTCGCGCGCGATGGCCTCGGCCCGCGCCCCCTCGCGCAGTTCGATGGCCTCGACGATCGCGCGGTGCTGCGCCTGCGCGTTGCCGATCGCCTTGCGGAAGGCCGGCACGTCCTCCTGCTTCTCCAGGAAAGCACTCGGCGAGGCGAAAGGCAGGCGGGTTGCGCGCTCGATCTCGCGGCGCACCGTTTCGCTGCCCGACAGGCCCGCGAGCAGCCGGTGGAACTCACCGTTAAGCTCGACATAACGCTCGAAGTTCACGCTCATGGGGTCGGCCACAACCACCTCGTCGATGGCTTCCACCACGCGAACGATGTTTGCGAATTTGCGCGGCTCGACACCGCGCTCGGCTGCCAGCCGCGCCGCTGTGCCCTCCAGCACGCCGCGCAGCTCGATGGCGTCGACAACCTCGTCGATGGTGAAGGAGCGGGCGACATAGCCGCCGGTCGGGCTCTTCTCCAGCAGGCCCTCTTCCTCGAGGCGGGCAAGGGCGGCGCGCACCGGCGTGCGCGAGATGCCGAGCCTTTCGGCCAGCGGCACTTCCGACAGGCGCTCGCCAACGCCGAAGCCGCCGCCCAGCATCATTGCGCGGATGCCGGCAAGCGCCTTCAGGGACTGCGAGACTTCCTTTTCGTCGCTCATCAAGCGGCCACCCGCCGGATCATCGCCGGCCTTGTTCATGCCGACACTGTATGCAGCGGCGCGCGCCGCCGTATACAGTTATTTTCGCCCGCCGTGTTCACCGCTGCGAGAACACGGCCGAAGCCGGCCAGCCGAGGCTCAGGCCGTGCGCGTGCGCCAGCTCTCCTGGTAGTTCTCGCGTGCCTCGCGGGCATAGGGCACCGGCGAGACGCGCACGCGGATCTTCGCCTGCCTGTGCTTTTCGGTCGAGGTCTTGTCCGTGCCGCCGTCGGGCTCGCCCCAGACCAGCGTCAGCACATCGCCCTGCTTGACCTCGTCATCGACGAAGCCGAGGGAAAGCATGGCGCGCTCGTTGTAGGAGTAGCCGTTGAACATCGACAGGCCGACCAGCTTGCCGTCGCGCTCGACGCGGTCGAACGACGACGAGGCGTAGTTCGACAGGGGAAAGTCGATCCACTTGGCATGGTCCTGTCCCGGACGGAAGGCCGAGGCGATGACGCTGACGACGTCGTCGGCATTCCACTCGAACGTCACCTTGCGGCGGTGCTTGCGGTCCTTCATCGCTTCGAGCGCCTTGCGGCCGACGAAGTCGTGGTCGAATTTCACGTAGAAG